>NZ_JBRCWE010000060.1:0-117682 GCF_053497555.1 Raineya sp.
ACACTCGCCTGAATATCAAAGCGGGTAGCGTTTTGCAAAAATTCTTGCAATAATTTTATCCAAAACTCCTTTTTTTCTCTTACAATACCAACTTGTAGGCTATTTTCTAAAACTAAATGCACAATATCGTTTTCCCAAGTAAAAGGTCTGTCCAGAATTATTCTATCAGTAGAATCAAATTCATTATCATTTTGTTTGGCTCTCTGCACAAGTTTTTGCCAAGCCTCTTGCATTTCGGAAAGGCTAATCGGTTTTTTCAAAAAAGCCTCAATACTTTCGGCAATGCTTGTGGCTTTTTGTTGAGTAGCAGTATTTTTATGGCTAATCTGACTTTGAAGCGTTTCAATAGTAGGGAGCGGAAGCGTACTTTTGAACTCTTGCGGTTTAGTTTGGGCAGAGGGCGTTATGGGGTAGGTACTTTTTTTTTATCATCTACAAAAGTTTTATTTTGAGCTATTTGAGAAAGCTCAATGGCTTTTTGCAGATGGGCAATTTTCATCAAAGCAATTTCTACCAAAAGTTTAGGGTTTTTGCTATTTTTGTATTGAATATCTACTTGTTGGAGAATATTCATCGCCGAAATTAGCCAAGAAAGGGGAGTGTTTTTTGCCTGTTCGGCATAGCGTTTTTTGATTTCATCAGCAGTTTGCAGAAGGACAATAGTTTGGGTATCTTTACTTACGAGCAGGTTTCTCCAATGTTCTGCGAGTCCTATCACGAAAAGATGCCCGTCGAAACCTTTTTTTAGAATTTCATCAAAAATAAGCAAAGTTTGTGAAAGGTCATTTTGCCAAAGGCAATCTGTAATGCGGAAATAATAGTCGTAGTCAAGAATATGAAGGTTTTCAATAGTTTTTTGGTAGGTAATGGTGTTATCGGCAGAAAAAGTTACAATTAAATCAAACATAGAAAGAGCATCGCGTAAGCCTCCATCAGCTTTTTGGGCAATCAGATGCAGTGCTTGCGGTTCAGCTTTGATCCCCTCTTTTTCTGCAATAGAAGCCAAATGATTGGCAATGTCAGAAATTTGAATACGATTGAAATCATAAATCTGACAGCGAGAAAGAATAGTAGGGATAATTTTATGTTTTTCGGTAGTAGCCAAAATAAAAATAGCATAGCGAGGAGGTTCTTCCAAAGTTTTCAGAAAAGCATTGAAAGCCGCATTGCTAAGCATATGCACCTCATCTATGATATAAATTTTATATTTGCCATTCTGGGGCGGATAGCGAACTTGCTCCACTAAATTTCTAATATCTTCCACAGAGTTGTTGGAAGCCGCATCTAATTCGTGAATATTGAAAGAGGCATTGTTCTGGAATGCAACACAAGATTCGCACTCGCCACAGGCTTCTCCTTCGGAGGTAATATGGTGGCAATTGATAGTTTTAGCTAAAATTCTTGCACAAGTAGTTTTTCCTACGCCTCTGGGTCCGCAAAATAAGAAAGCTTGTGCTAAATGGTCGTTGAGAATTGCATTTTTGAGCGTAGTAGTAATATGGCTTTGCCCTACCACACTGGCAAATGTTGCAGGACGATACTTACGAGCCGAAACGATAAAATTTTCCATTTTCTATATGCTACGCAGTTTGAGGGTGCAAAGATTTTTTGTAAAGAAATTTGCCTCAAACTTACGAAAATTTTTATATTTTAAGTCAAGAAGTCATCTCTATTGCTTTTACAAGCTTATCTTTGGAAAAAGGCTTTACAATATAATCTAACACTTGTACGTATTTCTTGGCTTTGTCAAAATCACTTTGGTTGATAGAGGAAGAAAGCATAAAAATTTGAGCATTATTTCCTCCATTCAGTTTGAGGTAATTATCCAGAAACTCCCAGCCGTCCATTTCGGGCATATTGATATCCAGAAAAATAATATCGGGCTTGGGGTTAAGATTATTTTTCAGATAACTTAATGCGTCTTCGGCACGCAAAAACGAAATTACTTGATTTTGTTCGTGTAATTTTTTTATTACCGACTCACACACCATATTATTGATGCGGTCGTCATCAATAACAAGGTAAAACTTAGGTTTTATCATACATTATACTTATTTTGCTTGCAAGGCTAATTCATAGTTCTTGCCGACTTCGTCCCAATTTATTACATTCCAGAAGGCTTGAATGTAATCTGCTCGGCGGTTTTGATATTTTAAGTAATAGGCGTGTTCCCAGACGTCAAGACCGAAAATAGTTTTAGCGATAGGTGATTTATAGAGTTTTTGCATTAGCAAGTTATCCTGATTTGGTGTATTTTCCAAGAAAAGACCTCGTTTTTTTTCGTAAGCCAGCCAAGTCCAGCCTGAACCAAAAAGCGATTTAGCTTTTTCGCTGAAAGCCTCTCTGAACTTTTCAAAACTACCAAATTGTGTATTGATAGCTTCAGCGAGTTTGCCCGTAGGTTGAGGAGAGTTTTGCTTGGGTGTAAGAATTTTCCAAAAAAGTGAATGATTGTAATGCCCGCCAGCGTTGTTGCGAATTTTAGTGTCTTTATCTGTAAGATTTGCTAAAATTTCTTCCAAGCTCATTTTTTCAAATTTCGTACCTGCAATAGCCTCATTGAGGTTTTTTACATACGTAGCGTGGTGCTTGGTATGGTGAATTTGCATAGTTTGGGTATCAAAATGTGGCTCTAATGCCTCATAAGGGTAAGGTAAAGCAGGCAACTCAAACCCTTGTACGTTATTAGCCCAAAGCCATTCGGGTTTGAGAAGGGTTGCACTTGCCAAAAGAAAGGTGTTTTGTAAAAAGGCTCGTCTTTGCATAAAGATATGCTTTTATATTCAACAAAATTAAGAGAATTTTAGGGTACTTACAAATTTTTCTTTTGAAAGCCTGCTAAAAGTTCCCCAAAAAAGATGTAATAAATGAAAGTAAAATGAACTGAATAAAAAAATTTTATTAAATTTGATTTCGGCAAAATTTTTGTAGTGATTTTGAGCGATTTATCCAAATAAAATTGCTATATTTGCATTTGAAAATCTAACCGTCTATGGGTAAGGTACTCATACTCAATCAAGATTATTCTGCCCTTACGATTTGTAGCGTGCAGAAAGCCTTTATCCTTGTGTATTTGAACAAGGCTGACATTGTATCGGTTTCTTCCGAGGGAGAAATCCGAACCGTAACGCGTACCTTTCCACGTCCTTCTGTAATACGCTTGCACAAGTACGTGAGTTTGCCTTACAAGGGTGTAATTTTGAGCCGTCAGAATATTTTTCGTCGCGATGGGCACGAGTGCCAGTATTGTGGTGCAACAGCCGATTTAACATTAGACCACGTGCTTCCACGCTCAAGAGGAGGGAAATCTTCTTGGACAAATCTTGTTACAGCTTGCAAAACTTGTAATTCTAAAAAAGGCGACCTTACCCCCGAAGAAGCAGGAATGCCTTTGAAACGAAAGCCTATCAAACCTTCGTTCATAATGTTTTTGCGTGATTTTTCGGGCAAAATTGAAAAAGAATGGGAAATGTTTTTAGGTAAAAAAAATAAAGATGAAACCGTATGGAATGAGTGAGGCAAAAGCCTCACTTTTTTTGTATTGGGGAGAGGCGTTGAAAGCTGTTTCTTTGTGAAAATTTTTGACTATTTTGCTCAAAAGCATAGATGATTTGAAGTTATACTTAAACCTGATAGGTTTCCCAAACCTGTCAGGTTTTTAGTAGTTTGATTTTCAAGATTCTATTTCCCCAAAAATTACACGATTAGCTCTAAAAAAATCATAAAGTTTTTACGCTCAGTTGTTTTATTGTGTAGGAGGTCGGTAAGGCTGAAAAGGCATTTTCAAAAGTCCTTTCAAAGTGGCATTTTCTTTGGCTTCGGGGTGGGTATCTAACCCATAACGCAACTTTTCGGGTTTTTCAAAAGTATATGTTCCGAAAATCCTGTCCCAAATGGCAAAAATATTTCCGTAGTTGGTATCGGTGAGTGGGCGAGTGGTATGATGATGAATTTTGTGCATATTGGGTGAAACAATCACCCAACTTAATATTTTGTCCAGCTTTTCGGGCAAACGAATATTGGCGTGATTGAATTGAGAAAAAAACACCGAAAGGCTCTGATAAAGCATAACAAGCCACATTGGTGCACCCAAAAGTGCTACGCCCAAAGTGGTAAAAACAGCCCGAAACACACTTTCGCCAGGGTGATGGCGATTGGCAGTAGTAGCATCTACATTGGTATCGGTATGATGAACCAAATGAAATTGCCACATCCATTTTACCTGATGTTCAAGCCAATGGATAAAATACGCTCCTATCAAATCCAAGCCCAAAAGTCCGACTATTGCAAATGCCCATAGGGGAAGTTTTATCCACTGCAAAACACCAAATTTTTCGCTGACAGCCCAATCGCTGGTTTTGAGTATGAGCCAAGCAAAAGCAAAATTGATAACTACCGTAGTGAGCGTAAAAAACAAGTTGATACCTGCGTGTTTCCACTTGGCATAATTTGTTCTGAAAAGTGGAATAAGGCTTTCCAAAGACCAAAACAATGCCAACCCTCCTACCAAAATCGCAGACCTGTGCGTACTTGGTATCTCGCTGAAATAATTTGCAATTTGTTCAAACATAAGCAATAAGCATACAAAGATTCCATAAAAAATAAGGCTATTTACCAAATAATATTCTGCAATATACAAACTTTGCAAAATAAAAAAGGTTTCTCAAACAGACTTTTTTTGCACTTTGCTGAATAATCTCTAATATTGCTTTCTAATTTTTGAAAAAACTTTTATTCCTGCACTTTTGAAAAGCATTTTAACCCCACAAATCTGTAAATTTTAGTAAAAAATGATAGCAGTAATTCAAAGAGTAAAAAATGCTTCTGTAAGCATAGAAAACGAAATAAAGTCTGAAATTGGGAAGGGTTTGCTTGTTCTTTTGGGTATTGGCAACGAGGATACTCTTGATGATATTACTTGGCTTGCTAAGAAAATTGTACAAATGCGAATTTTTGCTGATGAAGAGGGGAAAATGAATCTTTCGGTGCAAGAGATAGCAGGGGATATTTTGCTGGTAAGTCAGTTTACATTGCTGGCAAGTACCAAAAAGGGTAACAGACCTTCCTTCATTGAGGCGGCTCGCCCCGAGGTAGCCATTCCTCTATATGAAAAGGCGATAGAAATATTTTCGCAAGAACTTGGCAGGGCTATTCAGACAGGAGAGTTTGGGGCAGATATGCAAGTGAGCCTTTGCAATGATGGACCCGTAACCATTGTGATAGATACCAAGAATAAAAAGTAATGGTTTGGACATTTACCCCGCCTTTCTATCGTAGCACAAGCAATGATGCCGCTCTGATTGACATCATCGCTCTCAAAAATATTTTGTGCCTTACATCAATTGCCTAAATCCTGCTTTCCTACTGAAAATAACGCCTAAACATTTACCAAATTTTTAGACAAGCTCTTTATCAGGACAGATTTTCAAAAAAATTGTGGAAGGCATTAATTGGAAGATTGCCGAAAATTATTTTTTACAAAAAATTTGGCAATAAAAAGTTTTTTCGTACCTTTGCACTTCAAAATTAAAAAAGGTCTAAAAATCTGAAGTAAATGCCTACTATACAGCAATTAGTGAGAAAAGGAAGAGAGGCGAAAAAGGCAAAGTCAAAGTCGCCTGCCCTTGATGCGTGTCCGCAGAAGCGAGGCGTATGTACCAAGGTTTATACAACTACGCCCAAAAAACCTAATTCAGCGTTGAGAAAGGTTGCCAAAGTGCGTCTTTCTAATCAGCAAGAGGTAATTGCCTACATTCCTGGCGAAGGTCATAACCTACAAGAACACTCCATCGTGCTTATTCGTGGAGGTCGTGTAAAGGATTTGCCTGGTGTTCGCTACCATATAGTTCGTGGTGCTTTGGATACGGCAGGTGTAGCCAATCGCCGCCAGAGACGTTCAAAGTATGGAGCCAAACGTCCTAAACCCGGTCAGCAGGCACAACCCGCAGGAAAAGGTAAAAAATAATTTCAAGGTTTAGAATATTTTTACAACTTCTAAACCAATTCATTAGAAAATTTAGTTTTCAGTGAAGTAAAACAGCCGATAGAGTTTCGGTTGAGTAACTTAAAAATTTGTTGGACTTATGAGAAAATCAAAACCACCTAAAAGGTACGTATTACCTGACCCCAAGTATAAAGATACTTTGGTAACCAAATTTGTAAATAATCTGATGATGGAAGGCAAGAAAAGTCTTGCTTACAGAATATTTTATGGAGCGATTGATTTGGTAAGTGAAAAAACCAAAGAAGACGGCTTGGAAGTATGGCGTAGAGCCTTGAACAACGTAATGCCTAGCGTAGAAGTAAGAAGCCGAAGAGTAGGCGGTGCTACGTTTCAAGTTCCTACCGAAGTTCGTCCTGAACGTAAGATTTCTTTGGGTATCAAGTGGCTGATTAAATATGCTCGCCTTCGCAACGATAAGACAATGGTTGAGTGTTTGGCTAACGAAATTATCGCCGCTTCCAAAGGCGAAGGTGCCGCTGTGAAAAAGAAAGATGATACTCACAGAATGGCTGAAGCAAACAAAGCGTTCTCGCATTTCAAATTCTAAAAATATTTTTATCCGTTTCGCTAACAACCTATAATTATGGCAGACTTAAAGTATCTCAGAAATATTGGTATCTCTGCTCACATTGATGCAGGAAAAACAACCACCTCTGAGCGTATCCTGTACTATACAGGTAAAACCCACAAAATTGGAGAGGTACACGAAGGTGCCGCCACAATGGACTGGATGGAGCAAGAGCAAGAACGTGGTATTACTATCACTTCTGCCGCTACTTCTACCCGCTGGAACTATCCTACCGTACAAGGTGAAATTACACCTGAATCTAAAACTTATTCAATCAACTTGATTGATACGCCCGGTCACGTAGATTTCACCGTAGAGGTTGAGCGTTCTTTGCGTGTATTGGACGGAGCTATCGCCTTGTTCTGTGCTGTGGCAGGTGTTCAGCCTCAGTCCGAAACTGTTTGGAGACAAATGGATAAGTATCGTGTTCCTCGTATCTGTTTTGTAAATAAAATGGATAGAGCGGGTGCCGATTTCTTTAAGGCTGTCAGAGAAATAAAAGAAAATTTGGGAGGAAATCCTGTTCCTCTACAAGTACCTATTGGTGCTGAAGATACTTTCAAAGGAGTAGTAGATTTGATTACCAACCAAGGCATCATCTGGAACGAACACGATGAAGGTAAAACCTATCAAATCGTTCCTGTTCCTGCGGATATTCAGGAAGATGTGAATTTCTGGCGTCAGAATCTTATTGAAGCTGTTGCTTCTTATGACGACCACTTACTTGAAAAATTTTTTGAAGACCCCAATTCTATTACACCTGCTGAAATTCGTGCCGCCATTCGTAAGGCTGTAATTGATATGTCAATGCAACCTGTAATGTGTGGTTCGGCTTTCAAAAATAAAGGTGTGCAGTCTTTACTTGATGCTGTTTGCGAATTTTTACCTTCTCCTTTGGATTTGCCTCCTGTAAAAGGCAAACACCCTGAAACTGAGCAGGAAATTGAACGCAAACCTGATGTAAAAGAGCCATTTGCGGCACTTGCTTTCAAAATCGCTACTGACCCTTACGTAGGACGTTTGTGCTTCTTCCGTGTGTATTCTGGTTCTTTGGACGCAGGTTCTTACGTACTCAATACACGTACAGGTAAAAAAGAGCGTATTTCTCGCCTTATGCAAATGCACGCCAACAAGCAAAATCCTATTGATAAAGTAGAAGCAGGCGATATTTGTGCGGGTGTTGGTTTCAAAGACATCAAAACAGGCGATACACTTTGCGACGAAAACAATCCTATCATTTTGGAAGCAATGAGCTTCCCTGAGCCTGTAATTGGTTATGCTATTGAGCCTAAAACCACTGCTGACTTAGACAAAATGAGTAACGCTCTTGCAAAGCTATTGGAAGAAGACCCTACGCTTAGTCTTTATACAGACCACGAAACAGGACAAACCGTTTTGCGTGGTATGGGAGAGTTGCACTTGGAAATTATCTTGGATAGAATGAAGCGTGAGTTCAAAGTAGAAGTAAATCAGGGTGCCCCTCAGGTAGCCTACAAAGAGGCTCTTACTTCTACCGTTGAACACAAAGAAGTCTATAAAAAGCAGACAGGTGGTCGTGGTAAATTTGCTGACATTGTATTTGAAATTGGTCCTCGTGAAGATGGCAAGCCCGGATTAGAGTTTATCAACGATATTGTAGGTGGAGTGATTCCAAGAGAATTTATTCCTTCTGTGCAGAAAGGTTTTGAGGCGGCAATGAAAAACGGACCTTTGGCAGGTTATCCTGTGGATTCTATGCGTGTTCGTTTGTTCCACGGCTCATACCACGAAGTAGACTCAGACTCCTTCTCTTTTGAAATGGCGGCTTCGCTTGGTTTCAAAGAGGCGGCTAAAAAAGCCTCACCCAAACTTTTAGAGCCTATTATGGCTGTAGAAGTTGTTACTCCAGATGAATTTACTGGACCTATTACAGGTGATTTGAACCGCAGACGTGGTGTAATGAAAGGAATGGACAGCAAAGGCGGTGCTCAAATCATCAAAGCAGATGTGCCTTTGGCAGAGCTATTTGGCTATGTAACTACGCTGCGTACCATTTCTTCGGGTCGTGCTTCTGCTACGCTTACTTTCTCTCACTACGATTTTGTACCTCAAAACATTGCAGAGAAAGTTATCGCAGAGGTAAAAGGAGCAAAAGCAAACTAATCACTCAAATTTAGGGTACAGAGTAGCTGGTAAAATACTCAACACTCTGTACCCAAGCCAATTTTCGGGAATAAATGACGCTTTCTGAAATTTGGCTACAATATAAAAAACGCGTCTTTCATTGGGTACAAACGTGTATCCGCAAATTTTCAACGACAATGACACAGAAAATTAGAATTAAACTGAAATCTTACGACCACAATTTGGTGGATATTTCAGCCGCAAAAATTGTAAAGGCTGTAAAAGACAACGGAGCAGTTGTTAGCGGTCCTATTCCTTTGCCTACGCGTAAAGAAATCTTTACCGTACTTCGTTCCCCTCACGTAAATAAAAAATCACGTGAGCAGTTCCAGCTTTGTACCTACAAACGCTTGATTGATATTTATTCGTCAAGTCCTAAAATTGTAGAAGCACTGCTCAAATTGGAACTTCCCAGTGGAGTAGATGTAAAAATTAAAGTCTAAAAAATTTGGAAGATTGCAAAAGATATTGTACTTTTGCAATCCAATTTGTTCTCGTAGCTCAACTGGATAGAGCATCTGACTACGGATCAGAAGGTTGAGGGTTCGACTCCTTCCGAGAACACAAAAAATCATAATTTATACAAAAAAGCCCTTTTGCAAGGGCTTTTTTTATTTGCTTAATGATTTCAAACAAAAATAAAGCACTCACATTGGGTTTGTAAGTGCTTTATTGGATTTATTTCTTGTAAAATTTGCTTATGAACTTTGTCCTTTACTTAAAACTCTCACCACAGTAGCACCAATATCGGCAGGTGAATGTACTACGTGGATACCACATTTACTCATAATTTCCATTTTTGCTTGAGCAGTATCATCTTTTCCGCCAATAATAGCCCCTGCGTGTCCCATACGTCTGCCTTTGGGGGCAGTTTGCCCAGCGATAAAGCCAATAACAGGCTTTTTATTGCCCGTAGATTTGATATATTCGGCGGCAACCGTTTCATAGTTTCCACCAATTTCACCAATCATTACAATGGCATCAGTTCCTTCGTCTTCCATTAACAATTCAACAGCTTCTTTGGTAGGTGTGCCAATAATGGGGTCTCCGCCGATACCAATAGCAGTAGAAATACCCAATCCCGCCTTTACAATTTGGTCAGAAGCCTCATAAGTAAGCGTTCCTGATTTTGAAACAATACCCACACGTCCGGGTTTAAATACGAAACCGGGCATAATACCTACTTTGGCTTCTCCGGGAGTAATGACACCAGGGCAGTTCGGACCAATCAGACGAGATTTTTTGCCTTTCAAGTATTCTTTCGCATACATCATATCCTTCACAGGAATACCTTCTGTAATACAAATGATTACCTCTATACCTGCATCAGCCGATTCCATAATGGCATCAGCGGCAAAAGCAGGAGGTACGAAAATAATAGAAACATTTGCTTGTACATCTCTTACAGCATCATACACGGTATTGAATACAGGGCGTTCTAAATGCTTCTGACCGCCTTTGCCCGGAGTTACACCACCCACAACATTAGTTCCGTATTCAATCATTTGCTGAGCGTGGAAAGTTCCTTCCGAACCTGTAAAACCTTGGACAATTACACGAGAGTTTTTATTTACCAAAACAGCCATAACAAGTGAAGTTTTTTGTTTTGGCAAATTACGAAAAAATTGTATTTCAATAAAATTTTAAGAGAAATGTTTTGAAAAATACTTGCAGAGGATATCCTCTGCAAGTATTTGCAAATAGCCTAAAAATTTGTCCCATTAGGTTGATATACGTAGCGAAAAGTGTAATAACGAGGAAGGTCTGAACTAGCATTAGGATTAGCAGGAGCATCTTTGTAATAGCTTAAAATCTCAAATTTTGCATATTTGCCGTTAGTGGTTTTTACTACAAAAACCCTTCCTGCAATAGGGGTTATTAAAAAAGTTTGAGAGTTGTAACTATACCACCCATTTCCACTGCCTGTGGGGATAGCATAAAAATTTTGTCCGTCTTGACGAAAACTAGAAGCACTTGGAACTTGATTGATTTCCTCAAAAGTTCCAATTTGCATACTTACTGCGGCTTGCCCTGTACGTTCGGTTTCTTCATTTAAACCAATTTTTGAACCTCCGTTCACAATAATAGTGAGTCCGCGAAAAGCTATGTCCCAGGTATCGTCAGTAACTATTTCCCCCTTTGCAAAACTAAATTTTGTAAAAGTTCCTCCTATGGGTTGCCCCGAACTTCCACCTCCCGTTTGTGGAGCATATAAGTTTTTGTAAGTTTTTACTTCCAGAGGTTCAGGAGTAGGCTCTTTCTTCTTACAAGATACTGCAGAGAGTAAAGTAGAAAAGATAAGCGTAAGAATTGAAAATCGGTTCATAACATTTTAATTTTTGGGTTAAAGAATTGATTTATTGAATAAAAGATGTTTCCATTTATGGTATTCAATACCTATAAGCCACAGGTTAAATAAAAACATTAAGCCTGTTTCAATGAGCTCACCAACCTCGTGAGGTTCAAGAAAAAGATGAAATAAGAAGATTTGGATAGTCATTGGGAAAGCAACTACTGCACCTATTAAGCGAAAAACTTGACTAAATAAAAGCAAACTCGCTAAAATTTCACTTATACCTAAAAATTGCCAAAAGTACCCTGTTTGTTTCATACCGAAAATGTAGTTTTTTATTTTAAGGGTGCTTTCATCAATTTTATCATACTCACCTTTTTTGAAGGCTTCTATTTGAGCATTAGGTGTAGGTAGAGGTTTGCTAAACTTACGAGTGCCACCCCAAAAGAGTGTCCAACCTAAAAAAAGGCTAATAGCAATGTTAAAAATAGAAAAAAACTTTCTCATACTTGTACTTTTATTTTTTATGGTTTAGAAATGAAACTGCATTTTTGCAAAAAACTGTCTGCCTGCAATGTTGGTAATATTCTCGGCATCAGTGAAATTAAACAAATTATTTGCTCCTGCTTGAAATGATAATTTATTCATAAAATATTTACTAATGGATAAATTTACCCAAAAATATCCTTTTACAAAGTTGTCATAGTTATCCAAAATACCATTGGCATTACTATCCAAAATACCAAATTTGCTTCTGTAAAAAAGTCTTGCTAAAATATTAGTTTGCCATTGAGGAATTTGGTAATTGATTTTGAAATTAAGTAAATGCTTAGACCGATTGAAAAGTCCAAAATAATCTGATGGTTGTAATTTGAATGATGCTAGTGTTTCAGGGTTGCGAGCAAATACTTGTCCGTTACGAATCTTTTCAACTATTCCCCAATCTTTGGCGGTAAGATATTGATAACCTAATGAAATATTGAGGTTCTCATAAGGACGATACGAAAGGTTTAACTCAAATCCTGATGTAAAAATGCGATTGATGTTAAAATAAGAAAAAACATTTTGTCCGTTTGTTAGTTGAGCTACTACTCGGGTATCAATAAGATTGCGAATTTGGTTGTAGAAGAAGTTTAAATCAATATGCCAAGTTTTTTGCTCAAAATATGTTCCTAAATTATAGTTTAAGGAACTTTCAGGTTTTAAGGGTTCAGAAAAATTTGCATCTCGCATAAATAATATCTGCCCTTGTTTTTGCAAAGTCTGGATTTTACTTTCAGCAACATTATATCCAAAAACAGCGTAGCCTACTGCACTATTGAGAAAATCAAAGTAAAGCTGGCGTAAATCGGGGGCTTTGTAGCCGTAACCCAAAGAAGTTTTTACGAACCAGTCTTTTAACAAACGATAGTTGAGTGCTAATTTAGGACTAAACTGTGATTGGTATTGTTGTTGGGCGTCGTAACGAAAACCTATTAGGAAATTCCATTTGTCTTTCAAAAACCACTCATATTGAGCAAAAACATAATAAGCTTTCAAAGTAGCGGTTTGTGAAAAATAAGTGCGTTTAAGGTTTTCGTGAGTTAGACCAATACCTGATGTAAGTGTATTTCCACTAAAATGCCAATAAGAACGAATTTCAGGTCGCCAAAACCATTGATTGTAAAAATTCTGTTCAAAGAGATGATTCTGAGAATTATTCAAGTATTCATCAAAACGAAAGTTTGTACCATAGAAATCGTAATTAATTTTCCAATGAGATGAAACTTTTTGTTCAATGAGCCAACTAAGATTCCACTCTTTCGTGTTGCTTTCTCCCTTCATTCTTTCTTGTTGAATAATAGCTTTGTAATCTTGATTTTGTGTGTAAAATCGGTTATTGAAGATGATTTTCCACTTTTCTGTAAAATTGAGTTGCAATTTAGGTTGAAATGTGAAGTTGCGAAAAGGCTCAACGGTTTGTAAATAATCGTTATTAGAGAGGTTATAGCCTTTTGATGCAAAAAAGTTACCAAATAAATCTATACCTATTTTATTCTTTGAGAGTTGTAAATTAAAAGAAGCATCGTGAGTACCGAAGTTGGCAATTCGGTAGCTTACAGCACCATTGGTTCTGAATATACTATCGGTAGAGATTTTTTTTGTAATAATATTGATAACCCCTGCCAGTGCATCAGAGCCGTAAAGTGAAGAGGAGGCACCTTTTACAATTTCTATTCTTTCAATATTGTGTAAACTAATGCGAGCAAGGTCAAGTGTACCTGCTCTACGCCCCACAAGTGGCTGTCCGTCAATTAAAATCATTGTGTAGGCGGCGTCTAAGCCCTGCATTTGTACCCCTTCACCTCCACCAAAATCAGGAATTGTGAGAAGCCCTGTCTGCTCTTGAATAATTTCGTGTAATCTGCTCAAAGCCGTTTTCTGAATAGCTGCTGCTGTAATAATTTGCGTGGGCAAAGGTAAAGAGGCTATAACTCTTTCGGTGCGAGTAGCAGTAACTACAATCTGTTCAATTTCTTGATTTTGCTTCAAACTATCAGTTTGCTGAGCCCAAACACTTAAATTAATTTGAAAAACACAGATTAGCATTATTTTATTTTTGAAATAACACATTAGGTTTTCAATTTTTAAGTTCAAAGAATTGCTCAATTAAACGATTGATTTCTTCTTGGGAAGCGGTATTTTTCAAAGCAAAGATGTGCATAAAAAGAGGTTTGTCTTCAAGACGCTTTTTGAGTTTGACATATTGGTTTTTAGCAAGTTCGCTATCCCATTTTTTACGTACTTTTGTCCAAAACTCACTATTCTCTCTCCACCATTTTTGAGCGGCGGCACAGCGGCTATCATCTACTTTTTTGTAGGGTATGAGCCCCTTTTCTTTGGCAAGCAGTTTCTCTTCCCCTTTCTCATTGATAATAACTTTATCGTTATCTTGCTCAAAAATCCATCCATAGGGAGTGATTTCGTGGCGATTACGGCGAATAAGCAAATTGTAATCATTTCTTTTAGTAAATTCTCTACGAGGTAGTGGAGAATAAGCAGTAGCCTCCCAGTAATGCTTGCCATCTTTGTGAATCCAAGAACCAGAACCTTCGTAGCGAGGCGAGTCATCTACTTGATATACTTTTTGCGTCCATTGTCCTTTAACTTTGTCTTTGGGTAAAACTATTTTTTTCCAATCTTCAAAACCATTGAATTGCATAATATGCGTATTTTCATAAAGCCAGTCTTGCCGCCAGTGCTTCAAAGCCCCTGTATCGTTGATTACAAGAATGTGCTGTAAAACAATTTTTCTGGGACTTTCCTCTACAAGTTCTACCCATTCAAGAGCTTTTTCGTGATAAACTTCTGAGGGTTTGTACTTTGCTACATCTTTGGGATAAGCAAATGTTTCTGCAAAATTGAATTCTATTTCATAACAGCCACACATTTGCTTGATGGCTTTTCTATCATCTTTGGGCTGAGCAATAAGGCATTGCCCCACTAACAAAATTGAAAAGAGCAGTTGAGTTCGCATATGTCTTTTAATTTTATTTAGACTAATTACAAATTTTGATACAAAGAAAATCATTATTTAGAAATAGTCCAAATAAAATTTGATTTTTTTTCAAAACCCCCTTTTTGGGGGGTAAAAAAATATCTAACACAAAGTATTTTTGGAAAAAATATGTTTCCAAAATTTTTGGAATAGAATTTGATTACCTTTTATGAGAAAATTGTATAAATAATCATAAAAATATATTTTAATATTTTGCAAAAATCACTACATCTATGAAAAAGTTACTACCAGCTATTTTCGCTATTTGGGCTCAGGTATCTTTTGCCCAGAGCATTACGGTAGGTACGGTTAGCCCGCTTACGCTCTGTGCAGGCGACCCTATTGCAGTACCTTACACACGAACAGGCACATTCAATCCTGCTAATGTATTTACAGCCCAACTTTCTGATGCTTCGGGCAGTTTTGCGAGTCCTGTGAATATAGGAACTCTTATTGGTACAGGCAATGGAACTATTGCCGCAACTATTCCCATAACTACTCCCAATGGTACTAACTACCGCATACGTGTTGTAAGTTCAGACCCTGCGGTAGTAAGTTCTAATGTTAGTGCCGCTATCACCGTAACTACTACTACAGGTAGTCCTTCTGTTTTTGGTAGTGGCGAATGGATTGCTTATGTTTTTGAAGGTAATATATTCGGCACTGCTACTTACAAAGGTTTTTATACACAAACAAGCCTCAATTTCAATTCAACTTCTCGTTGGGGGGCGACAAGCACTCCTTCTAACGCCAATGGTACAGGCGGTAATCCTTATACAGGTTGTGTCGTTGGAGTAGATAACCATTCGGTTAGCTATAAAAGAACTAACTTTACTTGTGGATATTACCAAGTAGATATTACTCATTCAGATTATTATGAAATGGTTGTTGATGGAGTAGTGGTAGCAAGCAATACAGGCGGTACTACTCGTACCAATCGTTGGCGTGGAATTTTGGGAGCTGGCTCGCAAGTAGAATTTAGATGGTATGATAACACAAGCCCCAATGTGAATAGCAACCTTGCAGTTACTTTTACAACGCTTTCAGCAGATGCAATGATAGTAACACCTGTACCGCCTATTTGTGCAAGTTCTTCTGCTACTATCAATTTGGTAAATTCAGCTTCTAATCAGACCGTAGACTTTCGCATTCCTGCACAAGCAAGCAATTATACTTTTACTTGGTCTGGACCTGCGGGTTTTACCACCGACCCAACAGGTACAACCCTAACCACCGCACCCGGAGCCGTAGGAACTTACACCGTTACAGCTACGCATAGCTCGGGTTGCGTAATTACAGGTAGTGTAACTGTAAGCTTAGCTCCACCGCCTTCGGTTACTATAGCACCTACCAATCCCACGATTTGTGCAGGAGAAAGTATAACCCTTACGGCTTCGGGAGCAGTAAGCTATCTTTGGTCTACGAGTGCTACTACACCCGCAATCACCGTTTTTCCTGTTACTACTACTACTTACACCGTTACAGGAACAGATGGCTGTACAAGTAGCAATGCCAGCGTAACCGTGAATGTTTTACCCAACCCCACCGACCCCGGCACCTTTGGCAATGGACATTGGTTTGTAGCTTGCTATCAGGGTAATAATTTTCAGAGATATTTTGGTTATTATACAGAAAACAATTTAAGTTTTAGTACAACCACTCGTTGGGCTCAGAATTCAACGCCCTCTAGTGCCAATGCGGCAACAGGACTTCCTTATACAAGTCCATTAAGTTGTGATATAAACGTAGATAATCACTCTTACACCTACCGCCGAACTAACTTTGCTTGTGGCTACTATCGTATCAGAGTTTTACAAAATGACGATTACGCTTACCTGTATATCAATGGTAATTTAGTTTGGCAAAGACTGACTGCCAGCAATACCAATGTAACTGCTTGGGAGGGATTTTTAGGGGCGACTTCTACGGTAGAAATTAGAGCAAGGGAATTTAGTGGCAATTCAAGGCTTATTATAGATGTAACAGAAATTTCGGCTACGCTTGCTCCCATTACTTCGCCTTCGGCAGTTACGATTTGTCAAGGTTCATCAACCAATATAACTACTAACGGACAACCTGTTCAGGTATTTTACAATACAGATGGTTCTTTTAATTCTTTTGGAACAAACTCCAATATCACTTGGACGCAAGTTACAGGCAATCCCGGCGATTTCACAATAACCCCAAGTGGTACAGATGCTACCGTTACGGCAAATGTAACTCCCACGCCCAATCCTGCTATGATACGAGCCACTTTTACAGACCCTTTCTCAGGGTGTAGTATCAGTAGAGATGTTGCTATCACGGTGAATCCTTTGCCTTCTACATCGGTTTCTGCCACGAATCTTACTATATGTTTAGGAGAAAGCACTACGCTTACGGCTTCGGGGGCAAATACTTACACGTGGTCGCCAGCGGCAGGTTTAAGCAGTACCACAGGACATATTGTTACAGCATCGCCTATGGTTACTACTACTTACACCGTTTCAGGTAGTAATAATTGTGCAACTATTGATGCCACCATTACTATCACGGTTATCAATCCGGGGCTTACAGGTTCGGAGTTTGGTATAGATGAATGGATTGCTCATTGCTATAATGGAGCAATTATTACTAACCCTGGCGGTGTAGCATATAGGGGCTACTATACAGAAAAAAGTATCAGTTTCAATTCACAAACTCGTTGGGCACAAAACCAAAACCCTACACTTGCAGTAGGCTTGCCCGATGGCTCTTTGGGCTACAATGGTTGTTCTGTAACCAACGACAATCATTCTGTGGTTTGGAAACGTACCAATTTCCCTTGCGGATTTTATACTATCAGTGTGGGCAGGGACGATAGATATGAGCTATTGGTAAATGGAAATTTAGTAGCCAGTAGTACCATTGCGGGCTTTTCACCTATTGTATGGTCGGGTTTGCTTACTACTACATCTACCGTGGAGTTTAGGGTGCAAGAAGGAACAGGCAATTCTTATGGACAATTGAGCATTGGCTTTGCCTTGGGCTCTGCTACCACAACTATCTGGACAGGTGCTGTGAATAACGATTGGTTCAATCCTTTGAATTGGTGTCCCGTTGTGCCTACGCAAAATATTGATGCTATTATTCCCGGAGGGGCTATCACAAATTTCCCTATCATCAATGCCACAGGGGCAGAAACTCGGAATCTACTCATTGCCACAGGAGCAACTTTGACCATCAACAGCGGTTTTGCCTTAAATATTCACGGCGATTATCAACAAGACGGTAACTTGGTAGCTAATACGAATACCATTGTTCGTATGCTTCATAATAGTACGCCTGCTTCAGCTACTATGCAGGTTGCAGGGACGGGGGCTTTCTTTAATTTAGAAATCAATAAATTGGCTCATCAGGTAACTTTGCTTTCTGGCGTGCAAGTGAATAATCAGCTCACTTTGGAGAATGGGGAACTCAATCTCAACAATAACACCATTTCTATCCAAAATCCTGCTCTTACTGCTATTGTAAGAAATAACAACGCTTATATTCGCAGTGAAACCAATGCCGCAACCAATAATAGTCGTATCTGTTGGAATACAGGTACTAATACAGGTGCATACGTGTTTCCTTTTGGGGTTTCGGTTTCAGAGTATATCCCTGTTACATTTAATAAACTGACTAATGTCAATACCACAATTTGTATTGCTACACGTGCTACGGGTCCCGATAACACTCCTTGGGCGGCAGGTGTAACTAATGTAACAGGTGTTTCGGGAGCAACGGCTATCAACGATGTAATTGATAGATGGTGGAACATTACTTCAAGTGTTAATCCTTTGCCTTTGCCCGGTGCCAATGTAACTTTCCGTTATAGAGGTGTAGAAAATACACTTGCTCCTTCACAAACGGATAATATCGCCGCTCAACACTGGAACGGCACTGATTGGGACGCTCCTTATGCCAACTCTTCCCCAGCTGTGGTAGCAGGCATAGGTAGTGTAACTGCGGTAGGTTTGCAGAATTTTTCTCCTTTTGTTTTGGTGCGAGAAGTTCGTCCTTTGCCTGTTCGCTTGATAGATTTCACGGCTCAAGCCCAAAACTCTTTTGTTACTTTGCGTTGGCGTATTGCTCAGAAAGTAAATAATGAAACCCATGTCATTGAACGCTCTGCTGATGGTAGAACTTTCCAAGCTATTGGTAGTATAAAACCTGAAAATGATGATAAATTTGAGTGGATTGATAAAAATCCTTTGCAAGGCATTTCTTACTATCGCCTGAAACGTACCGATACGCAAGGTGGTGTAGAATATTCACAAATTCGGGCTGTAAATCTAATAGCTTCACTTTTCGAAGGAATGTTTGTAATTCCCAATCCTAGCAACGGCGAGGCTGTTCTCATTACTCTACAAAGTATTCCTTTTGAAAATGGCAGGCTTACTATCACTGATGCCTTGGGAAGAGTAGTATTTGAAAAAACTATTCAAACAAACGAATTGGGCAGAGCTGATACACAACTGCACAACCTTTTGACCAAGGGCATATATGTTGCTCAAATTCAAACCGAAAGAAAAATCTATCAGCAGAAAGTTGTAATCAAATAAAAAGTTGAAATCGTAATGCTAAAAGCCCTTGCTTAAAAAAATTGCAAGGGCTTTATTTATTACGAAAACTATTCTAAACAGGTTGCTACTGAAAGCAAAAATTCTACTCTTTCTTGTAGCATTTATTTGTTTTTTGCTACTTTTGCAAAGTGCATATACCATTTTTGAAAATCAGCCCCAAAATTATGGCTCATCAAAAACTCTCCATCGTTATTCCTGCTTACAACGAAGCTAAAACCATAGAGTTCATTTTGGATAAAGTAAGAACGGTACATTTGATAAGCGAGCTATCTAAAGAAATTATCGTAGTAAATGACTGCTCCAAAGATAATACAGAGGAAGTTATCTTAAATTACCGAAAAAAATATCCTGAATGTAATATTCAATATTTCAAACACGAGAAAAATCAGGGGAAGGGGGCGGCTTTGCGAACAGGTATCCAAAAAGCAACAGGTGATTTTCTTATTATTCAAGATGCAGACCTTGAATACGACCCAAGAGAATATAATCTGCTTCTTCAACCTATTTTAGAGGGTTTTGCAGATGTTGTGTATGGTAGCAGATTTATGGGGGGGAATCCGCACAGAACTTTATTTTTTTGGCATTCCATAGGCAACAAATTTCTTACTTTCCTTTCTAATATGTTCACCAACCTGAACCTAACAGATATGGAAACTTGTTACAAAATGTTCAAAACGCCTATCATACAAAACATTCAACTACGAGAAAATCGCTTTGGCTTTGAGCCCGAAGTAACTGCCAAAATAGCACGTATCCCAGGCATTCGCATTTATGAAGTAGGCATTTCGTATTATGGTAGAACCTATGCCGAAGGGAAGAAAATCAATTGGAAAGATGGCTTTCGGGCAATTTATTGCATTCTGAAATATGGAATGTTGAGAATTAAGTAGTCAATAGGCTTATTCTATGAACTTTTTTATTGTTTTTTCTTTTTTATCCTTTGTTGCTCTTTTTGCGATTTTATACTCCGCTCCCCAAAGTCTGAGCAAAAGTAAAGTAAGAGAAAGTTTTTTACTTGCAACCCTAATATTTTTTTTATTTGTTGCAATAAGCACTGAAATATTAGGCTCATTTCACTTGCTTAGTGCATTTTCAGTAAGACTTTTGTGGATTATATTGTTTGTAGTTTTACTCGGAATTTGCTTTTACAAGTTAAAAAAAGCCAGTTTTTTGCTATCAAATGATAATTATGAAAGAATTGCAATCATAATTCTGGCTTGTTTACTGGTGGGACTACTAATAATTTGCATTATTCACCCTTCTACGAATTGGGATTCTATGACCTATCATTTGAGTAGAGTGATGCACTGGCAACAAAACCAAAGTTTGGAGTATTATGCTTCACATATTGAAAGACAAATTGTTTTTCAAGGTTTTGCCGAATATTTTATCTTACATACTGTATTACTTACCCAAAATGATTATTTTGTAAATATACCTCAATGGCTTTCATTTGTAGGGCTGATGGCAACCGCCTCTCTCATAGCTTCCGAACTTGGTATTTCACGTAAGGGGCAACTGCTTACAGCCTTTTTAGTGCTTGCTATTCCTATTGCTTTGTTACAAGTTCCTTCGACCCAAAATGATTTGGTAGGTTCTTTTTTTGTAATTTACTCGTTTGGGCTTTTTCTTAAAATACTGAAAAAAAAATATCAATATTCACTTCTATTAGGGATAAGTATTGGAATGGCTATTCTAACCAAAGGGACTTCTTATTTATATCTAACGCCTTTAATTCTTTTTTTTGTTATTTTTTGGTTAAAAGAAAGAACTTATGTGCTATTTAGGGCTGGGCTTATCACTGCAACTGCAATACTTCTGATAAATGCGGGGCTATTTTTCAGAAACCTCTATACCTTTCGTAGTTTGCTGATTTCAAACTCTACTGAAGTAAATGCTGTAAAAAATCAGACCTATCAATTGCAAAGTTTTTACAGCAATTTGATTAGGAATTTTTCCAATAATTTAGTTTTACCTCACCTTCAAACAACTGTATTTTGGGAAAATATTGTCAGAGGTTTGCACAAGGTTGCTCAAATAGATATAGATGACAAGCGTACTTCTTTTACTAATTTTGAAATGCCTTATGGGCAAAAATTTTATTCCCAAGACTATGCTCCTTCTCCCTTACACGCTTGGGCTTTTTTAATACTACTACCGATTTGGTATGTTTTTAGAGAAAAGTTGAGCAAAGAGTTCAAATATACATTTATTTGGGGGCTGGGCGGGTTTTTGCTTTTGATTTTTATGCTCAAATGGCAACCTTTTGGAGTTCGTTTCCAAATTCCCTTTTGGACTTGGGTTTCTGTTTGGATAGCCTACACCATTGATGTATTTTGGCAAAAAGAAAATAGGCTTAAAAAATGGTTTTTTCTTGTGCTCTATTTACTTTTATCTTTGAAGGCTGTATTTTATTTGTATAATTCTGCTAATTTGGCTCTCAAAGAAGAAAAAAATGTTTGGAATACCCCAAGAGAAGAATTATATTTTTTAGCTCGCCCCGATTTATACCCAAGCTACCAAAGACTTGTAGAGCAAATCATTCAAACTCGCTGTAAAAAAGTTGGGCTTATACTCAAATTAGACGATTGGGAATATCCATTATGGAAAATGTTGCACAACAGGGGTTTTTATCCTGAAATCAGGCATATTCAGGTAGAAAATATTACCAAATCTTTGGAAGATAAAAACTTCCAACCTTGCATTGTTGTAGAAATTGATAATCATAAGGGTATTGCTAAAATTCGTTAGTTATGGCTTGGAAAGAAAGGCTGTTTTTGGTAAGTATTATTATCGGGTTGATTGTTGCATTGTTTTTTACCATTGATGCCTACGAAAATCGTATCTTGAAAGAGGAATTTCGTGTGGTAGATGGCAAAAAAATCAAGAAGAAATACACCAAAAATGAAATTTTAGAAATGATAAAGTCCCTGCCCGACTATCAGGGAGATAGCCTGACTATCTTTGAAGATGGCACTATTCGCAGTTCTATTCCTGAATTGGACGGCGGTCTGAACTATGCCCAAACTGATAAAGCAACGCGTAAATATTTAGAAGATATTGCCCGAAACGAACATTTGCCTTTTGCTTTTGTGGTGTATAAGCACGTTTTACCCTATTACATTAACGAACACGTCAAAAATAAAAACAAAGACAATAAACCAAAATAAGGATATGAAGTTAGTGGAGAGTTTTGTAAAATTAGGTAATCATATTCCTCAAATACCTGATGAAATCAAGTTGAAGGCACATTTACACAATGCTTGGTTTTCTGTTGAAAATATTGAAAAAGCCCTTAAAGGCATTGAAATTTATTTGCAGAAGGAAAACTTACAAAAATGGTTAGCTTCTTATCAGGATAAATTGCCTATCCAAAATCCTAAAAAAGTAGCCGTAGTAATGGCAGGGAACATTCCTTTGGTAGGTTTTCACGATTTTTTGAGTGTGCTGGTTTCAGGACACACATTACTAGCTCGTATGAGCAGTGATGATAAAATTTTGTTACCCTATCTTGCCCAAAAACTTTTGGAAATTCAGCCCGAATTTGCTCAAAGGCTATTTTTTGTAGAAAAAGTAAATGAAGCAGATGCTATCATAGCCACAGGAAGCGATAACACCGCTCTGCATTTTGAATATTATTTTCGCAACAAACCGCACCTTATTCGTAAAAACCGAGTGAGCGTAGCCATACTCAACGGAAAAGAAAGTCAAGAGGACTTGGAAAATTTGGGAAATGATATTTTCACACATTTTGGACTGGGTTGTAGAAATGTCGCTAAACTTTTTGTACCCACAGGCTACGACTTTTCAAGATTCTTTCAAGCTACAGAAGGCTTTGCCCCAATCAAAAATCATCATAAATACGCCAATAATTACGAATACAACAAAGCTGTTTATCTGCTTCGCCCTGTAAAACATTTGGATAATGGCTTTTTGTTGCTTTCGCAAAATGATGAGATTGCTTCGCCTGTGGCTTGTTTGTATTATGATTTTTATGCCAGCGAGGCAGAATTGGAGCAAAAATTAAATTTGCATAAGCATAAAATTCAATGCGTAGTTTCGCAAAATGCTTGGTGGGCAGGAAGTATTCCATTTGGGAAAGCCCAATACCCTGAACTTTGGGATTATGCTGATGGTGTAAATACTTTGGAATTTTTACTCAATCTTTAAGCATTAAGGCAATGATATACGTTGTATAGGTCAAAATAGCGGTGGTCTATTACTTCGTCAAAAACATAGCTAAATGACAAACTAGAAGGTTTTTTACCAAATTCTACGTTACGTACATACTTTTGAAGTAAATTGTAAATGCCAGAATCTTTGCTAATTTCTCCATATAGTTTCACCTGACAAGTTTCAGCATCAAGTTGTAATTCATCTATGGCAAAAAGCACAAAATACACAAAATCTTGCGGACTTTGATAATAATAACGATTGTGTAAAAGCAAGTTATCGCCTTGTAGAATGGTCATA
This sequence comes from Raineya sp., assembly GCF_053497555.1. NCBI lineage: Bacteria > Pseudomonadati > Bacteroidota > Cytophagia > Cytophagales > Raineyaceae > Raineya > Raineya sp. Next base: position 23,626 of record NZ_JBRCWE010000060.1, read on the forward strand.
TTCATATACTTGCTTTCAATGTAGATGAATATATTAGCACCTTCGTGGTTTTCTTGTAAAGCTCCTTCCAGAAAAGCATCGGACTGATGTAAAACTTGAATTTCTTTATTGGGATAGGCTTTTTTTGCCCATTCAACAAATTCTGTTTCTATGCGGAAAATGCTATGATACTTGCGTTTGCTATGGAAAAAACTTCTTACCTCTGCATTGTCCAAGTTGTTGGGATAAAGTTCAAGGTAAGTGTGTATTAGGGTTTCATCAAAAAAATCATCAGGAACGAGAGCAAAACAGCCACTGCGAGCCACTAAAATAATATCTTTCCAATACCCTGCCCGTAATACCAAATGGCTTTCCAAAATAGCATTGAGTTGCTCTATGGTATCGGAGCGGGTATTTAAGCCCGAAAAGCGATAATCTTCTAAAAGCATACACTTTTTTTGTGCTTCATCAACAACTACTACTCGCAGGTTTTTATCTTCTACGGAAAGAAATAATCCATACTGACTTAATTGGTTGATATCTAACGAAGGGTCATTGATACGATGAGTAACCCTGACTTTTTTGCTAATTTCCTGCATTGAATAAAATTTTGAGAATTGTCCGAGAAAATTCAATTTGCAACAAGCAAAAAAATAAAATATTTTTCAAACTTCAAAAATTCGGAATAAAATTTTGCAAAAAGGCTTTTACAAACAAGGGCTTCGCAGTGCAAAGCCCTTATCTGTAAATTATTGCCAGATCTATTAAATTTTAAGGGAAAATACCCATTAGTTGATAGCTCAAAGCTATTTTCTTGATAGCGATATAAAAGGCAGCAGTACGCAGGTCGCCAAGTTCAGGTTTTTGCTTCAAGGCTTCGCGAATTTCCTGATAAGAGCCTATCATTGTATCTTCCAAACCAGAACGTACAATATCTTCCTCATCTGCTCCCTGCACAATTTTACTTCTTTCTTCATAAGAAAGATGTTTTCCCGTCAGGGCTTCTACGGTATCTACTATTTTACCATAGCTTTTCTCTTCGGCACGCTTGCCCATACGTCCAAAACGCACATTAGAAAGGTTTTTGAGCCACTCAAAATATGAAACTGTAACCCCACCTGCATTCAAATATAAATCGGGAATGATTACAACGCCTTTTTTGAGTAAAATCTCTTCGGCAAGCATTGTAATAGGTCCATTAGCGGCTTCTGCAATCACTTTTGCCTTAATTCTATCGGCATTGTCTTTGGTAATTTGGTTTTCCAAAGCGGCAGGAATAAGAATATCGCAAGGCATTTCAAGCATTGAAAGAGAATTTTCAATGTTTTGAGCTCCGGGAAAATTCAGGATAGATTTGGTTTCTTTGCGATGCTTGAATACGGCTTCTACATCTAAGCCATTTTCGTTGTAGATACCGCCTTCATATTCGGCAATACCTATGATTTTCGCTCCTGCTTCGTGCAAAAATTTAGCTGAATGGTAGCCAACATTTCCAAAACCCTGTACAATGACTGATTTTCCTTGTACGCCAGTTGTCAAACCAATTTTCTTAACATCATCTTCATAGTTCAAAAACTCTCTGATGCCAAAGAAAACGCCCAAACCAGTGGCTTCGGTACGCCCACGTATGCCCCCGATACCTACGGGCTTTCCCGTAACACAACCTTGGGCATCTGTATCGCCAAACTTAAAAGTCATATAAGTATCTGCAATCCAGCCCATTTCTCTGCCACTTGTGCCATAGTCGGGTGCAGGAACATCTAAGGAAGGACCAATCAAATTCTTTTTGATAAGCTCGGCGGCAAAACGGCGAGTAACTTTTTCTAAAACTTTTTCAGAAACTTTGCGAGGGTCTATCTTCACCCCACCTTTTGCCCCTCCAAAAGGTACATTTACTACGGCACATTTGAAAGTCATCAGCGTAGCAAGGGCTTTTACTTCATCTTCCGACACTTCGGGGCTGTAACGAATACCTCCTTTGGTAGGCAATTTGTGCAAACTATGCTGAACGCGTATTCCCTCAATATTATGAATTTCGCCGTCAATTTCCACAGGAAAATAGACTTTATAGACACTATTGCAGTTTCTAATTCTTTCTAAAAGCCCTTGGGATAGCCCTGTGTGCTTGGCGGCTTTGTCGTAATAATACATTACGGTGTCCAGGAATTTTTTGCCTTCTTCCAAATAATTGCTCATAATTTTGCTGATGTTTAAGGTTAGAACATTGCGTTTTTCACCCGCTAATTTCTGCTTTTTCCCAAAAAAATCATAAAATTTCCCAAAAAAATTTTATTTCTGCTTGGGCTACTCAATTACTTTATTGATAGCGTGAATGATACCATTTTTGGCAGGAATATCCGCCGCTACTACTTGGGCTTCGCCAATGGTAATTTTATCACCTTCCACACTTACTTTGAGTTTTTTGCCGTCCAGAGTAGTTACTTCGGGTGTATTTTGAAGGGCTTTTACATCAAATTTACCCTTGATGATATGCCTTTTGATAAATGCCGCTCCTTGCGAAACAAACTTGCTCATTTTGGCTTCTCCCAGACTTTCAACCGCTTTGTTGTTGGGGGCAAGTACAGTATATTCGCCTTCGGTAAGGATTTTTGAAAACTCGGTATTGAGATAAGAGGCAAACATTGAAAAATTTTCACCTGTATTCAGAATATCGGTGATAGTAGGAGCTTCTTGCATATTGGCTATGGGCTTTTGCTCCTGAATAGCTTTGGTACTATCTTGCAGGTTTTCGGTGGTTGTTTGCGAACTTTGCTCGCCACTACAAGCCCCAAGTAATATAAGAGAAGCAATCAGAAAAAGGTTTTTGAACATATACTACAAAAGTTTTAGTTTGCAAAATAACGTGCAAAAGTGCAAAAAAAATTTCATTTCTCCGAAAAGCCCTGGTAGGATTTTTTGAAACAAATTTGGCATTTTGCCCTGAAAGAATTTTCTTTGCGAAAAAAACGTTATGTCTATTCATAGAGAAGGTTTTACTACGATATTTTTGGTTCTTTTCGCTTCTACTATTTTGTATTTGGGGGCAGTTTGGCTTTTCCCTGAAAATAGAATCGTGCAGAACGTTGTTTTAGGTGTTTGCTTAGTAATTTTTGTAATTGTTTTGCAGTTTTTCAGAAATCCTACAAGGCATATTGAGCAAAATTTTGCTCATATTCTTGCTCCTGCCGATGGCAAAGTAGTAGCCATAGAGGAAGTATTTGAAAGCGAATTTTTGCAAAGAAATTGTCGGCAGATTTCTATTTTTATGTCGCCTTTCAATGTCCATATCAATCGCAATCCTATTTCAGGCGAAGTAAGTTATTTCAAATACCACAAAGGCAAATACTTGGTGGCTTGGCACCCCAAATCCAGCACCGAAAACGAAAGAACTACCATCGCGGTACGCACTCCCGAAGGAAAAGAAGTGCTATTTAGACAAATTGCAGGGGCATTAGCCAAACGTATTGTTTGGTATGTAAAAGAAGGTGAAAAAGTACAACAAGGTGATGAGTTTGGTTTTATCAAATTTGGCTCAAGAGTTGATATTTTTATTCCTTTGGAGGCAAAAGTGGCTGTAAAAATTGGCGAAAAGAGTGTAGGAGGAAAGACAATTTTAGCTACTTGGTAGTTATCAGTAATGTTTTCTCAATCTTTCCAGATAGGTTTGTATAGAATGAGCTTGTAAGCCATCAGTGGAATAGTCCCAAAGCATATCCATAATTGTTGAAAAGGTATTTTCAGCCGTTTCAAAAATATTGCCGAAATACTCAATTTCAAAAAATCCATCGGCTTTCAGCTTTACTCCTATACCCGAATGATACAAATTGGGTGGGTTTTTCACTACACTATCTTCTTCGGTGTAGAGCCGAAAAGTTTGGTTACGCAGTACGTTGTCGTAACTGGAAGCAAAAAGTAAATCTCCTACTTTGGGTTGCCCGAAGGTATAAACGCCTTGTATAGAAAATTTTTCATCAAAAAGCCTACGAGCTGTTAGTTGTGCCAAAGCTCCACCTTGGCTATGCCCCGCGAGCCAAAGCCTTTGAGTAGGTTTGTAATGAAAGCGAAGTTGCTCTAATAGTTGCTCCCAAACTACTTGGGTTGCCTCCCAAAAACCTTGCCGCACATTGCCTATGCCATAAGCAAAGGAGCGGTTATCTACGTTATTGAGCCAATCTTCCAGACTATTTTCTTCTGTTCCACGAAAAACAATTAGAAAAGCGTTTTCGTTAGTAGCTACAAAAACATTGGTATCATAGCCTCTATTTTTACCTGCGTGCAAAAAAACAAAATGCCCGTATCCTAATGTTTGTAAATCATTTTGTAGAGTATTCTCATCTTCTCGGTATGCCCAAGCTGAAAGTTGTGCCAAATGTAGAGCATTTTGCAACTCAAAATCGTTGGCACTTTGTAAAAGAGGTAGCATAGTGGTAATTGTTTAGGTCTGATTTGCATTAGTGAAATAGGATTTTAGGCAATTGATGTCAGATAAAAATAACGAGGTAAAGTTCTTAAATTCTCTGATTCCCAAACTAAATCTAAAAGCTAACGCTCTAATCTTAGTTAGCACTTTCACCCACAAGTTGTATGAAAATATCATTGATACTTGGGATATTTTCTTCAAAATGATGAATTTCTACTTGTGGGAGTAAAAATCTCAAAAGGTCGTTAGGGCTTTGCTCGGGCGAAATTTGAATGATAAACTCTCTTTCCCCTTCCTTATGATTTTCCTTTAAGATATTCATTCCTTCGGGCAATTCGGCAATAATGCCATTACAACGCACTCTGTAAGAATGGTTTTTGTATTGTTTTTTGATATCAATGGTTTTCCCTTCTAAAATTTTTTTGGAACGATTGATCAGCACAATGTTATCGCATAGTTCTTCTACGGATTCCATTCGGTGGGTTGAAAAAAGAATAGTAGCTCCTCTTTTTCTTAGTTCCAAAATTTCATTTTTAATAATTTGAGCATTTACGGGGTCAAAACCTGTGAAGGGTTCGTCTAAAATAATCAGTTCGGGTTCGTGCAAGACGGTAGCCACAAACTGCACTTTTTGTTGCATACCTTTGGAAAGTTCCTCAATATTTTTTTCAGCCCAGCCCTGCATATTTAGTTTTTCTACCCAGTATTTGATGCGTTTTTTAGCTTCTTGGCTACTCAAGCCTTTTAGGCGAGCCAAGTACACAAGCTGTTCGCCTACTTTCATTTTCTTGTAAAGTCCTCTTTCTTCGGGCAAGTAGCCAATAGCTTGTGTATGCGAAGGATTTAGCTTTTCTCCTTTGAAAGTGATTTCTCCACTATCCAAGCTGATAATTTGCGTAATAGTACGAATAAGCGTGGTTTTTCCTGCTCCGTTGGGTCCTAAAAGTCCAAAAATACTTTGAACAGGTACATCAAAACTAACATTATCCAGTGCCTTGTGTGTAGCGTATTGCTTGCTTAGGTTACGAATACTTAAAATCATAGCAGATTTTTTTACAGAACGCAAGATACTAATTTTTATGTTGCAAGAGAAATAAAAAATCCTGAAAGGCTATTTGCTTTCAGGATTGCAGTTTGGGAGTGCGAAAGGAGGGACTCGAACCCTCACGGATTGCTCCATACGCCCCTCAAACGTACGTGTCTACCAATTCCACCACTTCCGCTTAAAATTTGGGATTGCAAATTTAGTAAAAAAAAGTTTTCTTGCAAAAAAACACGAATTTTTTTTCGCTTATCCACCCAAGTTTTGGTATCTTTGCGGGCAAAAAATCAAAATTCATTCAAAATGAAAAAATTAGCCATTTTCGCCTTCATCAGTCTTATACTTGGAGCTTGCGAGAACAAATCGCAAACAAGTAATAGCACCAATAATACTACTTCTACCAAAACCGAAGCCAAAAATGATATTGACAAAAGTATTGTATATGTAAATTCAGATTCGGTAATTGCCAATTACGAGCTGTACAAAAAATCTATCAAAGAATTTGAAGTAAAACGTAATCAGTACACAGGCGATATTGAAAACCAAGCCAATGCTTTTCAGAACAAAGTGCTACAAGCCCAACAAAAGGCTCAATCAATGACTATGGGTGAAATAGAGGCTACTAAAAAAAGCCTTGCCGCCGAAGAGCAACGTCTGATGCAATATCGCGAAACTTTGCTTCAGAATCTTGCCAGCCAAGAGAAAGAAATGGTAGAAAAAATCAATAAGAATATTGATGATTTTATGAAACGTTATGCCGAAAAAAATGGCTATAAAATGATTCTGGGCTACAAACAAGGCGTAACAGCTTGGTATGGCGATAGCCGTTTGGATATTACCCCCGAAGTAATTAAAGGACTTAACGAAGAATACAACCAAGCACAAGCGGGAAGCAAAAATGAAAAAGAAACCAAAAAAGATAGTGTTAAGAAGTAGTAATTAAGCAGATAAGTTGTGTGTGTTGAGTTGTTTCTGCTAATCTAAAAAAATAGGCTTCGCAATTGCGAAGCCTATTTTGCTTAAACACTTAAAACTTATTACCCGGATAGTAGGCTGTTTCATCAAGCATTTCTTCAATGCGTAGCAGTTGGTTATATTTTGCCATTCTATCTGAGCGTGAAGCCGAACCTGTTTTAATTTGCCCTGTATTGAGAGCTACTGCCAAATCGGCGATGGTGGTATCTTCTGTTTCTCCTGAACGATGCGACATTACGCTCTTGTAACGATTGCGATGAGCTAAATTCACTGCATTGATAGTTTCTGTAAGCGTACCAATCTGATTTACCTTTACCAAAATTGCATTGGCAACCCCTTCATTGATACCTTTTTGTAAAAATTCAACATTCGTTACGAACAAATCGTCTCCTACGAGTTGCACTTTATCTCCTAGTTTTTCTGTAAGCAATTTCCAGCCCTGCCAATCATTTTCAGCCATACCATCTTCTATGGAGCGGATAGGATATTTTTTTACCCATTCTGCCCAATAAGCTACCATTTCGGCGGAACTGAGGCTCTCGCCTGTACTTTTCTTGAAAATATATTTTTTCGTTTTGCTATCATAAAATTCAGAGCTTGCCGCATCCATTGCAATAAAAATATCTTCGCCGGGTTTGTAACCTGCTTTTTCAATGGCTTGCAAAACAACCTCTATGGCTTCCTCATTAGATTTCAGGTTAGGTGCAAAACCTCCTTCATCACCTACATTCGTAGAATGATTTTTATCTTTCAATACCTTTTTGAGTGTATGAAACACTTCCGTACCCATACGCAACGCCTCGCTGAAAGATTCAGCTTTTACAGGCATAATCATAAACTCCTGAAAATCAATGGAGTTATCAGCGTGGCTACCGCCATTCAGAATGTTCATCATTGGTACAGGCAAAGTATTGGCATTTACGCCGCCAATGTAGCGAAATAGTGGCAAGTTCAAAGAATTAGCCGCCGCTTTGGCAACTGCCAAAGAAACCCCTAAAATAGCGTTGGCTCCAAGTTTTTTCTTGTTGGGTGTGCCGTCTATTTCAAGAAGTATTTTATCAATCAGATTTTGGTCTAAAACATTGTAGCCGATGAGTTCATCAGCGATGATTTCATTGACATTTTCCACAGCCCTCAACACTCCTTTGCCGAGGTACTTAGTTTTATCGCCATCGCGAAGCTCAACTGCCTCGTGAGTACCTGTGGAAGCCCCCGAAGGAACAGCGGCTCTCCCTTTAATTCCTTCGTTAGTTAGTACATCTACTTCAATAGTGGGGTTGCCCCTTGAATCTAAAATTTGTCTTGCGTAAATTTCTTCTATAAATGCCATAATTTTCTGATTTTAAGTAAATGAAAATGAGCCTGCAAGTTAGAAAAAATGTTGTAAATGCAGAAGCAAGAAATAGCTGAATTGTTGAGTTTGTTTGCAGTACATCACCTAAATTGTACTGGAAGTAGGAAGCGAGAAACAGAATTATTTTTCAGAGTTCCTGAATGGGGTTCCAGAAATGCTTTTCAAAATCTTGGATTTGGTCGTCTATAACTCTGATGCCTTCGGCTTCCAAGAGTTCTTGCATTTGGGTAGGGGTAGCAAAAAAATGTTTGCCTGTAAGCATACCATTCCTATTGACAACCCTATGAGCAGGAATATCTGCTTGCGTATGAGAGCAGTTCAATGCCCAGCCTACCATACGAGCAGAAAGTTTGGTTCCTAAAAATTTAGCAATTGCTCCATAAGTAGTAACTCGCCCTTGGGGGATAAGGCGAACTACATCATAAACTTCCTGAAAAAAATTGGAATTTGATGATTTTGAACGAATTTTAGCCATTTTGTAGAGGTGATAAAGTCTTGAAGTCTTGAACTCCAAACGCTGACATAAATACAAAGCCAATAAAAAAACGACAACATCACTTGCAGGTGATGTTGTCGTAGAAGGATTTTGCAATTATTTTACCTCTTCAAACTCGGCATCAGTAACATCAGAGTCCTTACCTGTATTAGCAGAGCCATTCGCTTCAGAAGTATTCTGACTGCCCTGATACATTTCGGTAGAGGCTTGTTGCCAAGCGGCGTTTAGTTGGGCAAGAGCCGCATCAATGGCATTGACATCTTTATTAGCGTGAGCCTGACGCAAAGCAGAAAGAACATTTTCTATCGCCGATTTGCTACCTGCCGAAATCTTATCGCCGTATTCTTTAAGTTGTTTTTCAGTTTGGAAAATCATAGAATCAGCGGCATTGATTTTTTCAATACGCTCTTTTTCGGCTTTATCGGCGGCTTCGTTGGCTTTGGCTTCGGCTTTCATTTTTTCAATTTCATCTTTGGAAAGTCCAGATGAAGCCTCTATACGGATTTTTTGCTCTTTACCTGTTGCTTGGTCTTTGGCAGTAACATTCAAGATACCATTGGCATCAATATCAAAAATTACTTCAATTTTAGGTACCCCACGAGGAGCAGGCATAATGCCATCAAGGTGGAATCTTCCGATAGTGCGGTTATCTTTGGCAAGAGGTCTTTCACCTTGCAAGACGTGTATCATTACGGAAGATTGGTTATCTTCGGCAGTAGAAAACACTTCCGATTTTTTCACAGGGATAGTGGTGTTTGCTTCAATGAGTTTGGTAAATACGCCACCAAGCGTTTCAATACCCAAAGAAAGAGGCGTTACGTCCAAGAGCAATACATCAGTAATTTCTTTGTTGAGTACGGCTCCCTGAATAGCGGCACCAATAGCTACTGCCTCGTCAGGGTTCACGTTTTTGGAAGGTTTCTTACCAAAAAATTTCTCTACTTCCTCCTGAATTTTAGGAATACGTGTAGAACCTCCTACCAAAATTACTTCGTCAATATCATTTACACTGATACCCGCATCTTGAATAGCCTTGCGGCAAGGTTCAAGGGTACGGCGAATGAGGTCATCTACAAGTTGCTCAAATTTGGCACGTGTAAGGGTACGAACAAGGTGCTGAGGCACGCCATCAATAGGCATAATATAAGGCAAATTGATGTCGGTGCTTTGCGAAGAAGAAAGTTCAATTTTGGCTTTTTCAGCGGCTTCTTTGAGGCGTTGCAAAGCCATAGGGTCTTTGCGTAAATCTACGGTAGGGTGGTCTTTCATAAACTCTTCGGCGAGCCAATCAATGATTTTTTGGTCAAAATCATCACCGCCCAAATGCACATCACCATTGGTAGATTTTACTTCAAACACACCGTCGCCAAGTTCCAAAATAGAAATATCAAAAGTACCTCCACCAAGGTCAAATACAGCGATAGTAGCTTCTTTGCCTTTTTTATCCAATCCGTATGCCAAAGCGGCGGCAGTAGGTTCGTTGATGATACGCTTTACATCAAGCCCTGCAATGATACCCGCTTCTTTGGTAGCTTGACGCTCGGCATCGTTAAAATAAGCAGGTACAGTAATTACGGCTTCGGTTACGGTAGTACCCAAATAATCTTCGGCAGTTGCTTTCATTTTTTGAAGAATCATAGCCGAGATTTCTTGTGGAGTATAGAGGCGGTCGCCTATACGCACACGAGGGGTATCGTTGGGACCTTGCTCAACGGTATAAGAAATATGTTTGAGTTCGTTGCCCACTTCCGAAAATCTTTTACCCATAAAACGCTTAATGGACATCACGGTCTTTTTGGGGTTGGTTACTGCTTGCCTTTTGGCAGAGTCCCCTACTTTTCTTTCGCCATTATCCAAAAAAGCCACGATAGAAGGGGTAGTTCTACGTCCTTCGCTATTGGGGATAACCACTACCTCGTTACCCTCCATTACAGCTACACAGGAGTTTGTAGTTCCTAAGTCTATACCAATAATTTTTCCCATTGCTAAAAAGTTTTTAAGTGAATAAACATAACTTGCAAGGATTATATCAATGAATATGCCAATGCCAGAATACTGACAATTTGACATAAAGCAGACTTGGCAAAATTTTATTTTAATTTTTTCTGAAAAAATTTCTTTTTCCACTGAAAAAGGCTTTACTTTGCGGGCAAAAAAGTATTAAATTTCAAAATCCTTCAATCTTATGCAAGAAAAGAAAAGCTTAAAACTTGATGAACTTGACCAGCTCATTTTGGAAAAATTGCAAGCTGATGCCAAAATTACCAATGCCCAACTCGCCAAAGAAATAGGACTTTCGCCCGCTCCAACTTTGGAAAGAGTAAAAAAATTAGAAAAGTTAGGCGTTATTAAGAGCTATCACGCCGTAGTAGATGCCAACCAAATTGGCTTGGGTGTAACTACTTTTGTACAGGTTTCGCTGGTGAGCCACAAAAAGTCTGTTATTCAGTCTTTTGTGAAAAAGATTGAAAAAATTCCTAACGTGATAGAATGTCATCATATGACGGGAGCATCTGACTTTTTGCTAAAAATTACTGCCAAAGATATTCCTGCCTACCAAAAACTAATGCTGGAAGTAGTGAGCGAGATAGAAGAAATCAATCATATGCAATCAATGATTGTACTTTCTACTTTCAAGCATAGCCACGTTTTGCCTTTGGAGCAGGCTCTTGAAGACTAATCCTAATCTTCCCGAATTTCACCATCTTTAATAGGTGAAGCCATCGTCAGTTTCTTGACGGTGGCTATTGTTACTTTGGCGTATTGCCTGCTTTCGTTGTGCAGTCTATCAAAAGATTTTACTGCATAGATGTAGCGTCTATTTTGCTCCAAATCTTTATCCAAGAAATAGTTTTCCCGAAGAATAGCAACAATTTTAGAGGCATCTTCAAAATCCATTTCCATTTCGTTTTGGAAACGAAAAACTACATAATAATCGGGCTTTTCTTGGTCTGGGGCGGCTTTGGGGCTTTGCCAATACAGCAGAACGTTGTTGTGAAATACATTAGCTTTCAGACTATCAGGGGGTAGTGGTGGAATGGAATCTTTCCAAGGCATAGCAGGTACCAAAGCAGGAAAGCGAAACACAGAATTTTGCAGGCTATCGCAAATTTTGAGCGGATTGCGAAGCAAATGTTTAAGCGAAAAAAACATTCCGCCTTTGATATTTTTAAGAGAGCGATTGAGGCGAATTTGCCTGATGATTTCTTGGCTATCGTTCCAATTATCTTTTTCTTCGGAGTTGGCAACTTTGAAAAGTGCGTGTCCGCTGTAAATATGCCTTCCGAAGTTATTTTCATTCCACCATTCGGCAAGCACTTTGAAAGAGGCTTGTGGCGAAGCGATTGTCCAATAGGTTTGGGGGGCAAGATAATCCACCCAGCCTTGCTCTAACCACTTGCGAGTATCGGCAAAGACATTATCGTAAGCGGGTTGTCCTAAATTGGTAGCCGAACCTCTACTATCTTTGTTTTTGTTTCGCCAGCCTCCTGCGGGGCTTATACCAAATTTCATTTTAGGCTTGATTGCCCTGATGCTATCCGAAACAGCTTGTACAAACAAATCTATGTTGTTCCTTCGCCAATCTTCAATATTTCTGAAATCTTTGCCAAATTTATCAAAAGTATTGTCGTCATTGATTTTTTCCCCAGCAATAGGGTAGGGGTAAAAGTAATCGTCAAAATGCAAGCCATCAATATCGTACTTTCTGACTATCTCTAAAATGACTTGTAGCAAATACTCTCTCACTTCGGGAATACCCGGATTGAAATAAACCCTATCGCCATAACGAAAAAACCATTCAGGACGCTTGCGTGTGATATGCTCGGGGTGAATATGGCTGTAATTTACATTGGCAACGGCTCTGAACGGATTTATCCAAGCGTGAAATTCAAGAAGTCTTTTTCGGCTCTCTTCAATCATAAAAGCCAAAGGGTCATAACTGGGAGCAACACCTTGCTTGCCTTGCAGCACCTCTGACCAAAGTTCCAAACTGCTTTCATACAAGGCATCAGCGGCAGGACGCACCTGTACTATGATGGTATTCAGGTTTAGCTGTTTGCATTTTTCTAAAATGTTGATAAATTCTTTTTTCTGCTCTTCTGCCGAAAGCCCTTTACGAGAAGGGAAATCTATATTTGCCACAGTAGTTACCCACACTGCCCGCATTTCGGTGCGTGGATACAAGGCTTTTTGTGCAAAAGTTTGGGCACAACAAATCAAAAGTAAAACAAGAAATAAGCACTTTTTCAACACAAACAATGATTTTTTTCAAAAATAAGCAGAAAAATGTAAAATGCAAATTTCGTCAGCAGTACGAATTTGGGGGCAATTTTTAGATAGCTGATAAACAAATGTTTAATGATGCAAATTGTTTTCTTTGGCATAAGAAGCCGCCCTATCTAAAATTAGCAAGTTTAATGCTAAAAATCATTTTTTAGTGTGTAAAATTATCAGAACTTGCAATGAAATATGAACCAATAAAAATAACTTATTGTTTTCTTTCATTGAGAACTAATCAAAAAAATCAACAAAACTTATGAAAAAAAATTTGTTTTTTTCTATTCTTTGGATGCTTGTATTTACCCAGTTTTCATTTGCTCAAAGTGATTTTCCTTACGAAATTGTCTTGAACCCTGTAAGCGTTCCCAATCTGCCGAACTTACATTCTTACGCTTATGCCCAACATCAAGGCAAATGGCTCATCATTGGTGGCAGAAAAGATGGGCTTCACCCCCGTCAGCCATTCAACTCTTTCCCCGCTTCGCAAAATAATACCAATATCTATGTGGTAGATGTAAGCAACCGACAAGTTTGGAGTGCTTCGGTAGATGTATTACCCACCAACTTGAAAGAACAACTACAATCTACCAATATGAATTTTTATCAAGATACCGATACGCTCTACATTATAGGTGGCTATGGTTTTTCTGCTTCTCAAAACAAACACATCACTTACCCTTATCTAACTTCTGTGCAGGTTTCAAGCCTTATAAACGCCATTACCAACGGAGCAAATATTACACCCTATTTCAAGCAAATTCAGAATGATATTTTTGCCGTAACGGGAGGGCATCTTAAAAAACTCAAAAACTATTTCTATTTGGTAGGAGGTCATCGTTTTGATGGTAGGTATAACCCAATGGGTAATCCTACTTTTACGCAAACCTATACCAACCAAATTCGCAAATTTACAATCAACAACTCGGGCAGTCAGTTAAGTTTTGGTAATTATTCCGAAATCTATGATGAAGTGCATCTGCATCGTCGCGACTACAACCTTTTGCCTCAAATCTTTCCCAATGGCGAACAAGGTTTTACCATATCGTCGGGGGTGTTCCAAATCAATGCAGATTTGCCCTTTTTGTACCCCGTAGATATTAAAGAAAGTGGCTATACTCCCATTACAGATTTTAACCAATACCTTAGCCATTACCATTCGGCAGTAGCTTGCCTCTACGATAGCCTAAACAATAATATGCACTCTGTATTTTTCGGCGGAATGAGCCAATATTACTACCAAAATGGTAGTTTGGTGCAAGATAATTTAGTTCCTTTTGTAAAAACTATCAGTCGGCTAACCCGCGATAAAAACGGAAAACTCACTGAATACAAACTTTCTACCGAAATGCCTACTTTACAAGGGGCAAGTGCCGAGTTTATTCCCAACCTAAATTTACCGCATTACAGCAACAAGGTAATCAAGCTATCGGAAATCAATCAAGAACGATTTTTAATTGGGCATATTTTCGGAGGCATTCTTAGTACAGCCCTCAATCCTTTTTCAAGCAATCAAACCAATCTTACTGCTGCCGATAACAGCATCTATGAGGTTTGGCTTCAGAAAATTTCTCCGAGTGCTATCAGTGAAATGATTGTCAATGGTAAAAATCCTTATGATATAGAAATTTTACCTAACCCTTTCCGCAATACCTTCAAAATCAAATTTTATACCGATAAGCCTGTAAGAATGAGCTATATCCTTAGCAATAGTTTAGGACAGGTAGTGTTTGAATCAGAAGAAAAGCGATATAATATGGGGGAGAATCAGGTAAATGTTCGTGTCAGCAAGCAAGTGGCACAAGGATTGCTTTACATTACGGCTATATTTGATGACAAGCATTACGTAACAAGAAAAATTATTCATAACTGAACTAAACCTAAATAAACCCTAAACATTTATGTTACATATCAAAATACTCGGCCCCGGCTGTGCTAAATGTAAAACAACTTACCAGAATGTTTTAGATGCAGTGAAATCTGCTAATATTGAGGCACAAGTAGAAAAAGTAGAAGATGTAGAGGAAATTATGAAGTACAACATTCTCTCTACTCCGGCTTTGGTTATCAATGAAGAGGTAAAAATTAAGGGTAGGGTGGCTAATGTAAATGAAATTGTTGAAATATTGAGAAATTGTTGATAATTCTAACCTGTAACTGCCTGTATAATGTTTGATTGGCTGCAATCTTTTGCTGATTGGGTAGTATATGCTTTGCTCAATATCCCACAAAAGAGCCATTTAGGGCAATCGTTAGATTTCTTTATTTACGATACGCTCAAAATTCTTATTTTGCTTTTTTCAATGGTTTTTTTGATGGGGGTGGTGAATAATTATTTTCCCATAGAAAGGCTTCGCTACTATCTGCAAAAAAATAAATTGTACGGATTAGAGTACCTCTTGGCTTCTTTGTTTGGGGCAATTACGCCTTTTTGTTCGTGCTCTTCGGTTTCTTTATTTATTGGATTTGTACAGGGAGGCATACCACTAGGGGTAACATTTGCTTTTCTAATCACTTCGCCGCTTGTCAATGAAGTGGCAATTGCAGTTTTTTGGGGAGTATTTGGCTTGAAAGTAACACTCATTTATACTATATCAGGAATTTTATTAGGTACACTGGGTGGGTGGTTTTTAGGAAAACTGCATTTAGAAAATTGGCTTACGGATTGGGTGAAAAAGATTTTAGAAAAAAAGCTCAACAGCACAGCCTATGAAAACGAAAAATTAAGTTTTAGAGAAAGATTACCCGAAATTACGCGTGGGGCTTTGGAGATTGTTAGAGGCGTATTTTGGTATATCATTGTAGGGATAGCAGTGGGGGCAATCATACACGGATACGTTCCTGAAAACTTCTTTGCTCAGTATTTAGGGGGGAATGAGTGGTGGTCTGTACCATTGGCTACTATTTTGGCAGTACCTATTTATACAAATGCGTCGGGTATTGTGCCTATCATTCAAGTTTTGGTAAGCAAGGGTGTTCCACTCGGAACAGCCCTTGCCTTTATGATGGCATCTGTAGGGCTTTCTTTTCCCGAAGCTACAATGCTCAAAAAAGTAATGACAACCAAACTGATAGCCACCTTTTTTGGCATTGTAACGCTATTTATTATGATTTTAGGCTTTCTGTTTAATGCTATACTATAAAAGACTTATTCTTCTTTTTGCATTGCTCCTTGCAAATAGATAGCCCCTTGCTCTACCACAATGGCATTTTCGGGAATTTCTTTGAGTAGCTCAATGGCTACCCAATTTTCCTCTCGTTTTTTGATTTTGATAGGCATTTGGTAAAAGCGTTTTTGGTCAGTGGTGAAGAAAACAAAGTTTTCTTCACCTTCTTGTACAATAGCCCCTTCGGGAACTGCCCAAAACTCGCCTTCGCCTACTGCAATACGAGCATTTACATACATACCGGGCAAAAAGGGCTTGCCCACTTCTTCAAAATGAATATGGACGTTGGCTGTTTTGCTTTGCATATCAAAATTTTGACCTATTAAAAACACCTCTCCCTCAAACACCGCTTCGCCTAAATTCGGGCTTTGAAAATACACTTTTTGCCCCTTTTTGATTTTGGTAATATCTTTTTCAAAAACTTGCAGTTCTATATGTAAATGCTCTTTGCTCACAATCTCAAAAAGCACCGTTTCGGCAAGTACATTTTGCCCTCTGGCGATATTTACGCTTTTTACATAGCCACTGATAGGGGCGGTTACTACGAAAGTTGCACCGATAGAGCTTGCTTGCAAAGCCACAGGACTGATGCCCACAAATTGTAACTGCTTTTCAAGGCTTGCCAAACGAATTTTAGCACTTTGCAAATCGGTACTTACCTTTTGCAGATTTTTCTTTGTGCCTGCTTCGGCTTCGTCCAAACGGCTTTGGCGAGCAAATTCTTGCTCCAAAAAAACTATCTGATTTTTGGTGTTTAGGTACTCTTCTTGCAGGCTAATGAGGCGTAAGTTTTCCAAAACGGCAAGGACTTGTCCTTTTTGCACAAAATCTCCGATAAGCAAATCACATTTTTTTACAAAACCTTCCATTTTGGCAGTAACAATCGCTTTGCTTTCAGGTGGCACGTCTATCATTCCATTTGCCAAAATAAATTCGGAAATTTTTCTTTTCTGCAATTTCCCCAAACGAATACCCATTGTTTGGATTTGCTTGGCGTTGAGTTCTATGGAAACATTTTCTTGTGAGTTTTGAGGAACTTCCATTTCGCTTTCAACACCTTTCCGACAGGAAAGTAACACCAAAATCAAAATAACAAAAATTTGTACGTTTCGCATAATTAAAAGATTTTTGAATGATTTTACTGCAATAATTCCCACTGCAACACAAGTAAATTGTAGTTTGTGAGGGCATCTAAATACCCCAAGCGAATTTTCCAAGCCTGCTCGGTGGTTTGTACGAAAGTGGTGTAATCAATTTCGCCTACCCGAAACATTGTTTCAGCTTTTTCTAAAATGGCTCGGGCTTGCAAGAGTGCTGTTGTTTCGTAAAAATCAAGTAAAGAAACACTTTGGCTTATTTTGCTTGCAAGCACTCTCCGCTGATTTTCTTGGATTTGCTTTTGATAATCGTATTGGGTTTGAGCCAAATACTCTTTGGCTTTGGCGGCTTCAATACTTTTCTCGTAGGCTCTTGAAAAAATAGGCACTGCCACTCCCGCCTGAAAAACCTGTGCTATGGGTCTGCCTTCTACCGTCATCAGGTAGTAGCCCACCCTAAAATCGGGCAGACGCTGGGCTTGCCAAACTTTACGTTCTTGGGTGGCAATGTTTTTTTGCTCTCGCCAAAGTGCTAAAAAAGCATTTTCAGCACTAAACGCAAGTGTATCGGGCAAAGGCAATTTTTGAGCCAAATTGGTATCTAATGCTATTTTTTCCTCTTTGCCGAGCCGTAAGGCAAGCTCTTTTTCTAAAATAGCTTTTTCCTGCTCAAGCAAAATTTTATTTTGCATTGCTTCGCGTAAAAAAGTTTCCGCACTGATTTTCTCCAAAACGTTGCTTTCGCCTTCTTGCCACCTGCGGGTAGCTACTTTGAGCAGTTTTTCGTACAACTGCATTTTTGTTTGCCATACTTCTATGCGTTTGCAAACGAAAAGATGTTGGTAAAAAATAGATTTTATTTCGTTGGCGATAATTTTTTCTTGCAAAGCATAATCTTTTTGGGCAAAATCTATACGGCTTTGCCAAAACGCTTTTTGGGTTTTGTACAAACGAGGTGAAGCAAAACCTTGTGAAATTTGTGCCGAAAAATCTGTTTTTTCCAAAATATTGATTTGTCCGTATTGGGTTTCAAAAGCCATTTTGGGCAATTGGAAGGCAGTTTTTTGAAGTTTTTCCTGATAAAGCACTTCCGTTTTTTTGCTTTGAAGCAAAAGGTTCTGATTTTTGGCTATTTGCAAAGCTTCATCAAGGGAAATAGGCTTTTGAGCCTGTGCCGAAAATGCCCAAAGCATAAAGCTCGCACAAGCAATTATTTTAGAACTTGGTTTCATAGGTTTTCTCTCTGAAAAATAATACAAAATAGGTAGTACAATAAGCGTAAGGAAAGTAGCTGAAATCAAACCGCCGATTACTACCGTAGCAAGTGGCTTTTGCACTTCTGCTCCTGCCGAAGTGGAAAGAGCCATCGGCAAAAAGCCCAAACTCGCCACCGATGCCGTCATCAGTACAGGACGCAAGCGAACAAACACGCCTTGTAAAATTCTGCGGTGCAAATTTCTTAGCCCTTCTTGGGCTAAATGGTTAAATTGCCCTATTAGCACAATACCATTCAGCACTGCCACCCCAAATAGTGCAATAAAACCCACCCCTGCCGAAATGCTAAAAGGCATTCCACGAAGCCATAAAGCAAACACTCCACCTATTGCCGAAAGTGGTATAGCCGTAAAAATAAGCACGGCTTGCTTAAAAGAATGAAAGGTGAAGTACAAAAGCATAAAAATCAAGCCCAAAGCAATCGGAACGGCTATCATTAGGCGTTGTTTGCCCTTTTCAAGGTTTTCAAATTGCCCGCCAAACTCTACATAATATCCCACAGGCAAGCGTACTTGCTTTTTTTCAAAGATGCTTTGCATATCTTTCACAACACTTTCCACATCACGCCCTCGTACATTTACACCAATTACGATGCGTCTTTTGGTATTTTCGCGAGAAATTTGCACGGGGGCAGGCTCGTAGTCAATCCAAGCGACTTCCTCCAAACGTACTTGCGTACCACTGGCGGTACGTACATAAAGGTTACGAAGATTTTCAAGGCTACTGCGTTGGGTAGTATCTAAACGAACAACTAAATCAAAACGCTTTTCGCCTTCAAAGACAATTCCTGCCGCTTCGCCTGCAAAGGCTGTCCTTACGGCTTGATTAAGTGTTTGAATATCCAAGCCGTATTGGGCTATTTTGGTGCGGTTGTACCTGATAAGCATTTGGGGCAAGCCCAAGATTTGTTCTATCTTTACATCTGCCACTCCTTTGATTTTTCGGATTTTTTGGGCGGTTTGTTCAGCTTTTTGGGCAAGTGTTTCTAAATTTTCGCCATAAATCTTGATAGCAATATCCGATTTTACGCCTGTCATTAGCTCATTGAAACGCATCTGAATGGGTTGCTGAAACTCAAAATTTACACCTACGAAATGCTCTTCAAGGGCTTTTTGCATTTTTTCGGCGAGTTCCTCTTTGCTTTCGGCGGTTTTCCATTCCGATTTATCTTTCAAGATAACCATCAAGTCGTTGGCTTCAATGGGCATAGGGTCGGTGGGAATTTCCGAAGAGCCAATTTTAGAGACACAAGTTTTTACTTCGGGAAACTGCAAAAGCACTTTTTCCATTTCCGAAGAAATACGGATAGTTTCTGAAAGCGAAACACCTGTTTTGAGCCTTACTTCAATGGCAAAGTCGCCTTCATCAAGTTGTGGGATAAATTCGCCCCCCAAACGCCAAAAAATCAGTAGTGCTACTATAAAAAGTCCTGCGGTTGCCCCTAAAACTTGTATTTTTCGCCGTAAAGCCCACAAAATAATGGGCTTGTAGATTTGAGCAATACGAGCCATTAGCCTATCGGAAAAAGTAGTTTGAAAGTGGATTTTTTTGCTCAATCCCAAAGCCGACATCATTGGCACGTAGGTAAGCGAAAGAATAAATGCTCCCAAAATGGCAAAACTTACGGCTTGTGCCATTGGCTTAAACATTTTTCCCTCGACCCCCGAAAGCGACCAAATGGGCAGATAAACCATCAGGATAATGATTTCCCCAAAAGCCGCCGACTGCCTGATACGTTTTGCGGCGGTGAAAACCTGCTCGTCCATTTCTTTTTGAGAAAGCTGAAAACCTGCGTGGCGGGCAAGCAAATGCGTATAAAGAAAGTGTAAAATTGCTTCTACAATAATAACCGCTCCATCTACAATTAAGCCGAAATCAATTGCTCCAAGGCTCATCAAGTTGGCAGAAATGCCAAAAAGGTTCATCATTGCTAGCGTAAAAAGCAAAGCCAGTGGAATAACACTTGCCACAATAAGCCCTGCTCGCAAGTTTCCCAAAAATAAAATCAAGACAAAAACTACTATCAGTCCTCCCAAGGCTAAATTTTCAGAAACCGTGAGAATGGCTTTATTCACAAGTAGTGTTCTATCTAAAAAAGGCTCAATAATAAGCCCTTCGGGTAGGGTTTTTTGCACCTGTTGTATGCGTTCTTTGACTTTTTCAATTACCTGTGCCGAATTTGCACCTTTGAGCATCATCACAATGCCGCCTACAACTTCGCCCTTGCCGTCTTGTGTCATTGCTCCATAGCGAGTAGCACTGCCCAAACGTACTTTGGCTACATCTCGCACCAGCACAGGCATTCCATTCGGCATAGTTTTAATGGGTGTTTGCTCAATATCTTGAAGGGTTTTGACAAAGCCTTCTGCCCGAATAAAATACGCTTTCCCCTGACGCTCAATGTAACTACCCCCTGTATTTTCGTTATTTCGGTGCAATGCCTCAAATACTTCGCTAATAGTAAGGTCATAAGCTCGGAGCTTTTCGCTTTCAAGAGCTACTTCGTATTGTTTTACTTTACCCCCAAAGCTATTTACCTCTACTACTCCCTCAATACCTGCCAAACGCCTTTTTACAATCCAATCCTGAATGGTGCGTAAATCTTGGGCGTTGTAGTGTTTTTCATAGCCTTTCAGGGGACGAATAACGTATTGATAAATTTCCCCCAAACCCGTAGAAATAGGTGCTAAATAAGGTTGCCCCATTGTAGGAGGAATATCTTTTTCGGCAAGTTTGATTTTTTCAGCGACCAGTTGCCGAGCCAAATAAATGTCAGTTTCATCAGTAAAAACAATTGTAATTACCGAAAGTCCGAAGCGAGAAATAGAGCGAATTTCCTCTACATTTTGCAGATTTGCAAAAGAAATTTCCAGAGGTGCTGTAATAAACTGCTCCACTTCTTGTGCCGAAAACTGCGGAGCAGAGGTAATTACTTGCACTTGGTTATTGGTAATATCAGGAACGGCATCAATAGGAATTTGCGTTGCTGAAAATCCTCCCCAAATCACCAGTGCCACTACAAACACCCCTACAATAATTTTATTGCGGATAGAAAATCCGATGATAGCATCTAACATAGATTTGTTTTTTGGCTAAAAATTAAAATTCAGTGTACCAAGAATGGCAAGAATGCTTTTAGATAAACTAAAAATGTGTAACCCAATTCAAAAATTTAGGCAAGTGTGTTAGAAAGATTTTTTGGGGGTTGGAAATTTTCGTCTATGAGTTGAAAATGATAAAAAGTAGGGTAATCAAAGTATTTTTCTTTGAGAGGTGTAGGAGGAGTGTAGGGCTTAATTTCAAGACAAATAGAAGGTAAAACTGCTAAATGCATACACTCGGCGTGTAAATGATGAAAAGGCAAATTCTTATGTTTTTGGTCTTGTTTTTGGTGTTCAGTATGGGTATAATGAAGCCATAAGAATTGCCAAAAGCTCATATTTTCTTGCTTTTGATGTTCTGCAAAATGATGAAACAAAGAACCCACATCTCCCAAATAATGCGTATCATTTTTTGGGAAAAAGGCTGTAAAACCTATCCAAATGCTTAATAGTATGGTAGCAATCTGTTTCACAAAAGCAAAGGTCTTAAAAAACAAGTTTAGAAACAAGATAAATTGTTTGATATTTTTGGTATAAATTCTGTAAGTTTGTCTTGAAATTCAATAGCTATGCAAGATGTAATTCGTCTTTTGCCTGACTCGCTTGCTAATCAGATTGCCGCAGGGGAGGTAGTTCAGCGACCTGCTTCGGTAGTAAAAGAGCTTTTAGAAAACTCCATTGACGCACAAGCTACCCAAATTCAACTGATTATCAAAGATGCAGGCAAAACGCTCATTCAAGTAATTGATGATGGCATTGGAATGTCGGAAACTGATGCTCGTATGAGCTTTGAACGCCACGCTACCTCCAAAATCAAGACGCAAGAAGATTTGTTTAGAATAATGACAATGGGTTTTCGGGGAGAGGCTTTGGCTTCTATTGCGGCTGTGGCACAGGTAGAAATGCGTACTCGCCGAGAAATTGATGATTTAGGAACGCAAATTATTATTGAGGGAAGTGAGCTAAAAACTCAAAGTAAAATTAACTGCCCCAAAGGAACTTCTATTGCAGTAAAAAATCTTTTTTTTAATGTACCTGCTCGCCGAAATTTCTTGAAGTCAAATCCCGTAGAGACCAAACATATCATAGATGAGTTTCAACGTGTCGCTCTTGCCTTTCCCGAGGTTGCTTTCCGAATGTATCACAACGAAGAGGAGATTTACAATTTGCCCAAAGGTAAATTAGCTCAACGAATTATTGGTATTTTTGGCAAAAACTATCGTGAAGGGCTTATACCTTGTCAGGAAGAGACTCCTCTGCTCAAAGTCAAAGGTTATATTGGCAAACCCGAGCTGGCTAAAAAAACGCGTGGTGAGCAGTTTTTCTTTGTAAATAATCGCTTCATCAAGCACGCTTATTTGCATCACGCTGTGCTTACCTGCTATCAAGACCTTTTGCCCAAAGAGCATATTCCTTTCTATGTGATTTTTTTAGAAATTGAACCACAACATATTGATATAAATGTTCATCCTACAAAAACCGAAATCAAGTTTGATGACGAAAAAGCCATTTATGCTATTTTACAAGCTACGGTACGGAAGGCATTAGGCTCGGTGCAAAACAATTTAGATTTTGAGGAAAAGCCCTTTATCTTTGATTCTGTTTTTAGTAATGAAAAAAAACTCTTTACGGATAGCTCAACACAATTTTCACCCAAAGAGAATTTTAGCAACTTGGGCAAAACTACCTATCGCGAGAAAAGTAATTTACGAAATTGGGAAACTATTTTTGCAGGGCTGAAAAGCCAAGCTATTCAGACCTTTGAGCAAGAAAAAAACGAGATTTTCCCACAGGAAAATGTTTCGGAAACTGCTACACTTGCCAAAGAATATGAAAATCCTGAAACTAAAACTTTTCAGTTGCATCAAAGATATATTGTTACGCAAATAAAGGCAGGTCTGCTGATTATAGACCAACATTTAGCACATCAACGTATTTTATATGATAAGTTTTTAAGCCTTTTGCAAAGTGAAGGTTCAGGACGAGTTTCACAGCAGTTGCTTTTTCCTATCCAAATTTCTCTGAACCCTACCGATTTGGCTCTGGTGCAAGATATTGCGGAGCAAATACGCTATTTAGGCTTCAATTTTGAACTGAACTATGATAGTATGACTTTGTATGGTACTCCCCCAAACCTGCCTCGTGAGCAAGAAAAAGAAATTGTAGAGTCTTTTATTGAGCAAATCAAACATTCGGCGGATATTAGCCTGCTTCCCTCGCAAGAAAAAATTGCCCGCCTGATGGCTCAACGCTCTGCTCTACGTTACGGGACAAAGTTGGATTCTGCTGAAATACAAACACTTTTGGCTCAACTCTTTGCCTCTTCCAATTCTAATTATAGCCCCAACGGTGAGCCTACAATGATAGTAGTAGATATGGTAAAGATTAGAGAATGGTTTGCCAGCGGCTTACATTAAGCGAAAATTAAATTTTGATTAGAAAATTTTACAAGCCACCTTTCGTTGGAAAATTGTATTATTTTTGCAAAAAGTTATCATTTTGCCAAGTTCCCACTAATCAAATAAATGAAAGTTTTAACCCAAGTAAGTACGATTTTTCATAATTCGCAAACGCGTTTGGGGCAGAACGTGTACCGTGCCGCATTGCTTTTACTACTGACTTTATTTTTTCTTTTTGCTTTGGATATGGCTATTGAAAGTCTCAGACATATCGTAGGCATTGAGTATTTACGCAAATCTTTGAACGAAATTTATAATCCTTTTATTGGGCTTTTTGTGGGCATTTTGGCAACTGCTTTGGTGCAAAGCAGTACTCTGATAACTTCTTTGGCTGTGGCTCTCGTAGCGGCAGGCACTGTGAGCATTTCTAATGCTATTCCGCTTGTAATGGGAGCCAACATAGGTACTACTATTACGGCAATGCTGGTAGCTTTTGGACACGTAGGCAAACGCAAAGAATTTCGTAAAGCTATTTCGGGAAGCCTATTGCACGTTCTTGCCAATATTTTACCAACACTCATTATTTTCCCGTTAGAATATGGCTTTGGTTTTCTTACCAAGCTTTCTTTATTTTTTGCCACTTGGGTTTCGGGAGAGGGGAAAATCATTTCCTTTGAAGGCTGGCAGTTCAGCAAGTATGTTACTCAGCCTATACTCAATCATTTGCCACTGGCAGAGCACGGCTGGATTTTTTTACTTGTAAGCGTGATAGGCATCTTTGCTTGTATTCGCTTGTTTATTTTGCTTTTCAAAAACTGGCTCGTAAGCGACCTTCTACATAAAATCCAAAATGTTTTTTGGGTTACTTCTTGGAGAGCCTTTGGTTGGGGAACGCTTATCACTGCGATTATTCATTCCAGCACTGTGGTTACTTGTTTCTTGGTTACGCTTATTGGTTCAAACAAACTTTCTACTCGGCAGGCTTTGCCTTTTATTTTGGGAGCAAATTTAGGAACAACGCTCACGGCTCTTACTGCCTCTTTGGGAAAAACAGAAACCGCTATTAGCATTGCTTTTGCCCACTTTTTGTTTAATGTTCTTTCAGTGTTAATGATTTTGCCTATTCCTTACCTGAAAATGCGGTTTATATTGCTGAGCCGCTATTTGGGAAAATTGATGATGAACTACCGCTTGCTTGCTTTTGCTTTTGTACTGATATTCTTTTTTCTTTTGCCTTTCGTTCTGATTTACTTGCACAAGTGAAGCATTTTTGCTTTTTTTGCTTTTCACCAAAACGCAATGCTTATGAAAAAGTTTTTTCTTGTGATTTTCTTGTGGGTAGGAATACAAAATATTTTTGCCCAAGCAGTAAAGCCTGTCATTGTTATTCACGGTGGGGCAGGGGTAATCCGTAAAGCTGATATGACCCCCGAAAAAGAACGCGAATACGAAGCTAAACTTAAAGAGGCATTGGAGAAAGGCTATGCAGTTTTGGAGAAAGGCGGTACTAGCTTAGATGCCGTAGAAGTTGCTATTCAGGTACTTGAAGAGTCGCCGCTATTCAATGCAGGTAGAGGCTGTGTGCTGAATAACCAAGGTATGCCCGAACTTGATGCTTCTATAATGAACGGGAAAACATTAGAGGCGGGAGCTGTTGCAGGTGTAAATAAAGTAAAAAGCCCTATTACACTAGCTCGTACTATAATGAGCAAATCCGAACACGTAATGCTTGTGGGAACTGGTGCAGAGCTTTTTGCCAAACAACAGGGATTAGAAATGGTAAAACCCTCTTATTTTATCACTGAAAAACGCTCCGAGCAACTCAAAAAAGTAAAAGAGAAAGAGAAAAAAGATACAAAATCTGACCTTGATATCGCTAACCCTGATAAGAAGTACGGCACCGTAGGCTGTGTAGCTCTGGATAAGTTCGGAAACCTTGCCGCAGGTACATCTACGGGGGGTATGATGAACAAACGTTATGGCAGAGTAGGCGATTCGCCCATTATAGGTGCAGGCACGTATGCCGATAACAATGGCTGTGCTGTTTCTGCCACAGGACACGGCGAATATTTCATTCGTTCGGCGGTAGCTTTTCGTACCAATGCCCTTATGCAAATGAAAGGGCTTTCGCTTGCCCAAGCCGCCCAAGAGGCTATTCAGTTTATGGGTAATTTGGGAGGAACAGGGGGAATTATTGCTTTGGATAAAAATGGCAATATTGCTATGCCTTTCAATACTGAAGGAATGTATCGTGGCTATATTGATGCCAACAAAAATATGCTTATCCGTATGTATCAGGATTAGGAGTTTGAGTTTGCCAAAAATTGATGAAAGTAGATTGGAAAAGTTTTGAGCTTTCGAACTATTCTTAATCCTTCTAAAAAATGTAATCTTGGGTGTTTTTTCAGGCTGGTAGCGATGATGTCGCTATCAGCGGCATCATCGCTTGTTACGTTTGTATGAGTGTATTATGAGTGGTTTTATCATCGTAGAGTTTCATTAGCTTTGGCATAATTGAGATTAGAGCAGTGCCGAAAAAATAACAGCTTCATCTTTGAAAAGCTATCAAAGTTTTTTCTTACATTTATGCCAAAACCTTCGTTTATGCTTTCTCAAAAATTTGTGGGTACTGAAATTATTTTAGCTTCGGCTTCGCCACGCCGTAGACAATTGCTGGCAGGTTTGGATATTGAGTTTGAAGTAAAAACCAAAGAAGTTTCCGAAGATTTTTCTGCTGAAATGCCCGCCAGCCAAGTTCCTTTGTACTTGGCACAGAAAAAAGCGGAAGCCTTTGGGACAGAGTTACAAAAAAATCAGCTTATCATAGCCGCCGATACCATTGTAAGCATAGAAGGAACGATTTTGAACAAACCCAACTCTCCACAAGAAGCAAAAGCTATGCTTGAAATGCTATCGGGAAAAATGCACGAAGTAATTACAGGGGTTTGTTTGCTTAGCAAACACAAAAAGGAACTTTTTGCAGATATTACCCAAGTATATTTTCGCTCTTTGAGCCAAGCTGAAATAGATTATTATGTAGAACATTACAAGCCCTTTGATAAAGCAGGTAGCTACGGTGCCCAAGAATGGCTCGGAATGATAGCCATAGAACGCATAGAAGGCTCTTATTTCAATGTTATGGGCTTGCCTGTGCATTTACTTTACGAAAAACTCAAAAATTTCTAAATTGTAATTATTTACATTCAAAAAGTTTGAAGGTTCAAGAGTTGGGTGAAAAATTCTACTCCCTCTAAATATCCAATATTCTAAATCCTGTTTCCTGCTTCTTGTTTCCTGTTTCTATACTACAAATTAGACCTAAAAATTACTCTAATTTTTCACCTTCTATTATCCTCGTTGGCAAGCATACTCAAATAGCTTTCATAGCGGAAAAGTGCAATTTCTCCACTTTCAACGGCTTCAATTACCTTGCATTGAGGTTCGTGAATATGCAAACAGCGAGAGCCGAATTTACACTCACCCAAATATTTTCTCATTTCGGGGAAATAGTGCGAAAGTTCGTCTGCTTCAATTTCTACAAGTCCCAATTCTTTGATACCGGGCGTATCAATGATAAAAGTATTTTCGCTAAGCTCAAACATTTCGGCAAAGGTAGTGGTGTGCTTTCCTTTTTGAGAAAAGTCTGAAATTTCGCCTGTTTTAAGGTTCAATGAAGGATTGATAGCATTGATAAGGCTGGATTTGCCTACCCCCGAATGCCCTGAAAGCAAAGAAACCTTACCTTGCAAGATTTTTTCAAAATCACTGACACCCTCTTGGCTGATAACAGAGGTTTGAAGACAGCAGTAGCCAATTTCGGTATAAATTTGCATAATTTCTGCCTGATAGTGTAGAGCTTCCTTGTCTAAAAGGTCGCTTTTATTGAAAACCACCACCGCAGGAATCCTGAAAGTTTCAGCAGAAACTAAAAACCTATCAATAAAGCCAAAAGATGTACGGGGGGCTACAAGGGTAGCAATGATGATGGCTTGGTCAATGTTGGTAGCAATGAGGTGTGCGTGGGCTGTTTTATGTACCGATTTACGAATGATGTAATTTTCGCGAGGCAATATGTCTGTAATTACGCCTGTTTTTTGGTCTTTTTCCCATTCCCATTCTACTCTATCGCCTACGGCAATAGGGTTGGTAACTTTCAAATCTTGCAATTTGAATTTGCCACGCAAACGACACGAAATAATCTTTTTATCATTTGTTCGTACTTCGTACCAAGCCCCTGTGGAGCGAATAATAATGCCTTGCATAGTTTAGGGTTTTTCGCAACTGGTTTTACCAAAAGCCACTTCGTACAATGTATTCAGTTTTTCAAGTTGTTTCAAGAATAAATCTATATCCAGAACCCTAACCTCATAACCATATTGAAACTTGATATAAGCCGAATGGCGACAAGTATCAATGTGAGCTTTGGGAGAAATTAGAATACTACAAGTGTTTGAGTTTTTCTCTAAAAAACTTTCCAGATGCCGCTGTACCGAATAACTTTCACGAATGTGTTGTGTTGCACCCTTCAAAAGGGTTACTTCTAAAAGGAAAACGCTATCATTTTCATAGCATTCTATATCGGGCAGGTTGGCAGGGGCAAAGCAAGTGGGCAATCCTTCGTCATCACTGATATAATTAGGCTTGATGCTCAAATGAGGTATTTGCTTTATTACAGATAGCGTAGTTAGAAATTCTAAACGCAAAGGAGCCTCTATGAAGCGTAAAATTTCGTTTTTAGAGGTTTTGCCAGAGGCTAAAAAAAGCATTTCGTTCTTGATAGTTTCCAAAGAAAAGCGATTGAGCCACTTTTCTAAATCTTTTTTTTGAGCAACCTCTCTTTGTTTGTAGGAAGTAAATTGTTCAAGAAGAGTTTGGTCTATTGTACCAATATACTCAAAAAAATCTTTTTCCGAATGAAAATTTTTTGTTTGAGCATATTCTTTCAAAATATAAGTAATAGCTTTTTCCTCTTTGGTGTTGATATCTATGAATTTTCCCCCTCCACGCAAGCTGATAAGCCCTGTCAAACGCATTTTACGTATAAATTCATCTGTATAATCTACCAAAATAGACTTTTCATCTCTTTTGATTTTATCAAGAAGCCTATCACAAATTTCTAAAATTACTTCATTGCTTGGTGCATAGCCAAAATTCTTTCTCAAGTCTTTAATTTGTTGGCATAGTTCAGAAGCATTATCATCTCGCCAGCAAAGGAGCAAAGAAATTTCTTGGCGGGCAATACCTGCTTGGGTTTGCTTTTTATCGTTTTTAAGTAGTAGAATAGTCTGTAAAAGCAAAATAAGCGGTTTATTTGCATTTAATACTTTTCGGAAAGGATTATTTCTTTGGTATTTGGCAAAAGCATTAGCAAAGACAAAAATTTCATTACTTGGGTTCTCGGTATCTAAAAGCATTTTTCCTGTTTGAGAAAAAATAATTTTTTCGTTGAGGGCATAATATACAAAGCCCAATTCTTTGGCAAGTTTGAACCAAGTATCAAATCTGGATGCCCAACCTTTGCTAAATCCAGCCTCTTTATGCTTTTGGGGGTTATCGGCAAATACTTTTTCTACTTCGCTTAGCGATAAATCTTCATTATTTTTCCATTTTCGCTTTATTTCAGGGCTTACTTGGGTAGGCTGATATAAACCTTTCTGTATTAGCTTTTTAGAAATTTTCTCAATAACTCTTTCTGTTAGAATTTCTTGTTCGTATTCAGCTAAAATCGTAAGAAAATCTTTCAGCCGTTCGGGGTTGCGAATGGTTGTTGTAAAAAGTAAGGGTTTGTACTTGAAACGTTGATTGTTCATAAGTAATTACAAACTAAAACTTCTTCAAATTTTTTGTGAGAATTGTCGTGATAGCTGATATAATTGCTTTTAATAGGAATAATGGTGAAATTTTTCGCCCATATTTTAAAAACCTCATTCACTTTGCCTTTATAGGAAATTACATTAGAAACGGCAAAACGCAAACCTTTCTGATGCAGTTCGTTCAGCATTTTGATAAGTTCTTTTTCTTGGATTTGTGTCCATAGTTTGTTGTATTCGCTGAATGTAATAAGATAGGGAGGGTCTAAATAAATAAAATCTTGGGAGGTGAGGTAAAAATTTTTGAGAAAATCTCTGTAATCCTGATTGAACCAGTTTATTTTTCTGTTTTTTACTACTTCAAAATAGTTTTGCAAAGCCTGAAAAACATTTTTATTAAAATCTACATTTCCTACGGGTACGTTAAAATCGCCTTTGGCATTAAAGCGTAGCATTCTATTGAAACCATAAATAAGGAGCAGGTAAAGTTTGAGCATATCATTTTTCCCGCTTTGGTTGAAATCTGCTTTTAACTTTTCAAAGGGTGTTCTATTAAAATGTGCATAATACGTTTTTTTGTGTTTTAATTTAAGCTCTTTGGGGACAATATCTTGCTTGAAAGAGTAAGAAAAGCCATATTTTTTTATCCAAAATTCAATTTCTTGGAAGAATATCTCTGGGTGCTGGGCTTTCTCACAAAGAAATTGATGAATTTGAACAAGATAGCTATCTATATCGTTCAAGTAATAACTTTCAGCCTCTACATTCAAAAATACCGAGCCGCCTCCTACAAATGGCTCAATAAATTTGTTTATTTCCGAAGGAAAGTATTTTTTGATTTCTTTCAAGAGCTTGTATTTATCCCCTACATAAAATAAAGGAGAGCGTATAAGCCTATCATTTTTCCACTCGGGAAATAAACAAAAATTCTCGGTGGTCGTTAAATTCTGTTTTGCCTGCATTGAAAAATTTATAGGGTTTTTCAAAAACTTGTGTTTCTCCTTTTTGGCTTAAAACTTCATAAATCTCTTCTAACTTAATCTTATTGGTAGATGAACTGCTTTTAGATTTGTAGGTATTGTTATACGATACTACAATGTAGCGAACTTTTAGATTTTTTATCAGGTCTGTAAAAACTTGTTTTGCTTTGGTAGTGCAGTATAGGCTATTGTTTTCAGGTTGGGGTTTGAGAGCCACTCCAAAAAGTTTTGGTTTTTTCCATTCAACCAAATTTTCGTATACGTGATAAAAGCGATTATATTGCCGAGAGTTGTAAGGAGGGTCTATGTAGGCAATATCTGCCTGAACCTTATGTACCAGGTCATTAGCATTTTCTTTATAGATTTCTATATTTGGGTGCGGGCATTGCTCTATGAGTTTGAGTTGTAGTTGGGGGTGCTGAATATTTTTTTTGATATAGGCATCAAAATGCCCTACGGTGTTGGCAATTTTATCTATGTTGTAAATGAGAGTAGCCAATAGTATGTAAAACTCTTTGGTTGTAAGTTCATTACGCCGTTTTTCTAAATCTTCACGAATATAGCCAATAATTTTAGCGTTAGGGTAGTCAAAAAATTTATTGCCAAAGTTTTCTGAAAAATAGTTATCAGGTAGTAGAGTTGGATTGAGTTGATTATAGAAATTCAAAATATCGGTAATTTTCGTAAAATCCCAATCGGACTTTTCAAAAAATGCCTTGTAAATAACAAAATTAGAATGTAAAAGGTCATTGATGATAATTTTGGGATAAATTAGAGTAGCTTTTTTGCTTAAAATGCCTGTTCCTGCGAATGCATCAAAAAAACTTTGGCAGTTTTGCGTATGCTTTTGGATATGTTCAAATATCCAATCAGAAAGTTTGAATTTGTTGCCGATATATCTTCGGCTTTCCAGAGGTATCCCTTGGTAAGTGTAATTTTGAAATAAGTCTAATGTAAATGTATGCAAATCAGCGATTTTTCCCATACTCCAAAATTTTATCTATGAACTCATAGGGTTTGTAGCCATTTAGGGAGGCTTGGTGAAAGATACAAGTGGCGGGTGTCATTCCTGGTAAAGAATTAACTTCAATGATAATGGTTTCTACTTTGCCACTGGCGTATATGCGTACAAAGGCATCTATACGGCAGTAACCTTCTACATTGAGAATTTCAGCAGTTTTTTGGAGAGTTTTCTTGACTTCCGCCGAAATACGCTCTTGCTCTGCGGGGTTTTTAGAAAATCGTGCAGGGGTGATATTTTGTCCCTCTCCTGCCAAAAACTTTTCTTCCAACGATAGTACATCGCCAGTGGCAAGCGTTTCGGAAGGCTCAAACACTTCGTAATGTCGCAAGCCATTGGGCAAACGATGCGTGAGCATTCCCCCTGTGATTTCTAAAAAATGCTCGGCTTCGCCTTGGGTGATAAGCTCTTCAATTAAAAAATAATCTCTACGGGGAAATTCCTCACCTGCTTTGAGTTGTAAGATTTGCGTGGCTTGGGGCAGGAAATTTTCATCTTGTCTGAAAGTTTGTTCAATATAGGCTTGCAATTGCTCGCGATTGCGTACTTTTTTTACAGCCGAACTGCACCCATCATCAGCAGGTTTGCAAATAAATGGATACGAAAATTTTGCCTCAATCTCTTGGATAGCTTTCTGGGGGCTGGTAAGATATTCTTTTTTGTAGAGCAAAGCGTGGCGGGCAACAGCAATGCCATTTTGAGCTAAAATTTCGTTGGTTTCGTACTTATTGATAGTAACTTGCGAACTGGCAACACCTGAACCATTGTAGGGCAAGCCTATTTTTTCTAATTCTTGTTGCAAAGCCCCATCTTCGCCCGGTCTGCCGTGCAGTGCAATGAAAGCTACATCAGCTAAATTTTTCAAATCGGCATAGGTGATTTTTTGAGGTTCAAAGATGGGGTGGTGGGCGTATTTTTGTGTGATAGCACTGCCTTCATTTCTGATTTTTGCCAAAATATCTTTTTTGCTGTCTTGTAACTTGATTGCTTTTGCTTGCATAGCAATATCGTCTGCATTATCTTTGAGCATAATATTGATAGGAAGCAAATACAATTCGTGATTTTCGGTATTGCCTGTCAGAAATACAGGAATAGGCTCGTACTTACCTGATGAAGCCAATTTTTCGTAGATATTTCTACCACTTTCTACCGAAATATGCCTTTCCGAAGAATAACCGCCCATAATTACGGCTACGCGTGTTTTGGGTACTTGCTTATTTTGTTCATTTTCAAGGGCTTTGTCCAAGTTGGTTAGCAGTTGTTTGATGAAGTAGTTGTTTTTGGGTGTTTTGGCTCTTGCAGCAAGCGAGGTGCGAATAATGTACGTTAGAAACTGCGAGGGGTTCAAGCCAATTTCAGCGGCTTGATGAAAAAAGAAAGAAGAAGGCAACATTCCCGAAGTAGTGTTGGGGTCGTTGAGGTAGATTTCACCCAAAGCATTGATGAAACCATCTATACGGGCATATACGCTTGCGTGAATAGTTTTGAAAAGCCTGCAACACTCTTTGCGAATAGCTTCAATTTGTTCGGTGGGCAAATCAATGGGCGTAACTTTCCTGCTGATACCGGGCAGATACTTGGCTCGGTAGTCAAAAATATCCGATTTTTTGACAATTTCAGTAGGAGGCAAAGCCAAAGGCTCACCATTTTCGTCTTCTATGACAATACAAGAAAACTCTTTGCCGATAATAAACCGCTCAATCAGGATACTTTCTTCACTGCTTGTGGCAGTCATTTGGGCTTTGTAATGATTTTCCGTAAGGATTTCATCAAGTTTCTGCCAGAGTGCTTCGGGGTGATAAAAAATTCCAAAATTGTTCAATTCTTGTCGAGTGCCGTCAAGATTTTGAGCAATGAGTCGCAGTTCCAAAGGAAAGCCAATGCCTTCACGAATATCGGTAAGGCGGGTAATAAAAGCCCATTTTTGCTCACGAGAGAAGTTTTTCCACTTCCGTCCTGAAATTTCTTCTATAAAAAAGGCTTTGCAAATAAGTTCGTGAAAAGCGTGGTTATCTTTTTCGTTGAGAATGGAAATGCCAATGGAAGAGCCTTGATTAGGGGCTTTGATAACCATAGGCAAGCCAATTTTGGCAACGAGCCATTCTAAAATATCACCTTTGTAAAAATTTTGCAAATACTCTTTTTTGCTCAAAGTGAGATATTTGGGGCGTTTGAAACCATATTGAGCCAGTAAATCGGCTTGCACGGCTTTGTTTGTACCAATTGCCGAAGGTAAAATACCACAACCTGTGTAAGGAATATCGTACCACTCCAAAAGTCCCTGCACGGCTCCATCTTCGCCTTGCAAGCCGTGCAGAGCCAAAAATGCTACATCAAAATATTGCTTAAATTCTGAAGGTTGAATTTTTTTGCCAATGGTATGGGTTAAATCTTGGTTAGGCAAAGATTCAATATAAATTTGAAATTCTTTGGGCTGGTGCGAAGCGGGTGGATAAAAATCGCGAATAGTCCCTTTGTAAATATATTGCCATTCAAGCAAAATAAAATTGCCCAAACTATCTACAAAAATAGGTACGGGTTCAAATAATTCTTTATTGAGGTTATCATAGACGGTTCTACCTCCTGCAAAGGCAATTTCACGCTCACGCGATTGCCCACCAAAAAAAATACCAATGCGTAACATATGTGGATTTTCTAAAAAACGAAATTTTACGGAAATGCAAATTTAGCGAATTTCAATAAGAAAAAAAGTTGGGCAGAGAAAGAGTAGTTTATTTTTTGCGTTTTTCTTTTCGCCATTGCTTAATGCCTTCATACACACGCAAAGCACGTAAGAAGCTGTAAGCTATCATTACCCAGCCCAAAACTTCGGCAGGGCGAGGCTTTTCCATTAGCTTTTCGGCATACATAATCACAAAAACTCCACCAAAAAGGTAGATAAGCACCATTGTAGAGCCAAAAATCAAATTTACTTTTTCGTGAGGACGCATAGGGGCATAAACGATTTTGCAAGTATAAGCAAATTTCTTGGTTTACTGCTCGCCCTATTAAGCCCAAGTTAAAAAAAGTTTATTTTTTGAATTTAGTGAGAGCTTAAAATATTGAAAAAAAGCTACTTGTGAAGATACTTTTCTAATTTAGACAAATTTTTCAAAATTTTATGCTTACTTTTGCTTTC
This sequence comes from Raineya sp., assembly GCF_053497555.1. Lineage (NCBI taxonomy): Bacteria > Pseudomonadati > Bacteroidota > Cytophagia > Cytophagales > Raineyaceae > Raineya > Raineya sp. The sequence goes on from NZ_JBRCWE010000060.1 coordinate 58,159, forward strand.
GGTTTTGTATAAAACGAAAAAAATGTATGAAAAAACTTTTACTTTTCTGCTTGATTGTATGCTCTTTTACAGCATACGCCCAGCCTCCTGCGGGTTATTATAGCACTGCTACAGGTACAGGTTATACCCTGAAAACTCAGCTTTACAACATTATCAAAAACCACACGGTAATTCCTTATAGCTCGTTATATGCGTGTTTTGAAGGAACTTACAATGGTAATGCTACCGATAAGAAATCTAATGGTAAAGTGTGGGATATGTACTCAGACATTCCGAGTGGCACGCCACCCTATGAATACAACTGGTCGCAGAAATGCGGCTCTTATAGTGCCGAAGGACAATGTTTCAATAGGGAACACTCTTTTCCGCAGTCTTGGTTCAATTCCCAATCGCCAATGCAGTCGGATTTGTTTCATATTTATCCTACTGATGGCTATGTAAATGGAAAGCGTAGCAATTATCCATTTGGTACGGTTTCAGCACCTACTTGGACAAGCCAAAATGGTAGCAAGTTGGGCAACTGCTCTTTCCCTGGCTATACAGGCATTGTTTTTGAGCCCCGCGATGAGTACAAAGGTGATTTTGCAAGAAGCTATTTCTATATGGCAACCCGCTACGAAAATGTGATAGCTTCTTGGCAAAATAATGGCAATGCCGATAATGTACTCAATGGTACATCTACGCAAGTTTTTGATACTTGGCACTTAAATTTGCTTTATCAATGGCATATCCAAGATCCTGTGAGTGCCAAAGAAATTGCACGCAACAATGCTGTGTATTCTATTCAAGGCAATAGAAATCCCTTCATAGACCACCCCGAATGGGTTGCGGTGATTTGGGGTTTTGGACCTGTTAGCCCACAAGTGAGTTTTTCTGTACCTAACTCTACGGTACAAGAGCCCAATTCAGGTACTATTACTCATACGGTAAATGTAGTGGTCAATACCACAGCTAATAATCCTTTCAGCGTAAATGTTTCTGTAAGCGGCACAGGTACTACTGCCACTTCGCCTGCGGATTTCACTTTGCTTACTACTTCACTGACTTTCACAGGTACAGAAACCATTAAACCTGTACAAATTACTATTCAAAGCGATGGTACTGCCGAACCTGATGAAACCATACGTTTGGTGATTTCTTCACCGACCAATGGCGTAGGTTTGGGAACTTCTACCCACAATATAACCCTCCGAGATGCCTCGGCTTCGTCTAATGTTACAGAAACTTTTGACCCCTGCAACAATCTAAACACTTGGACACAATTCAGTGTAACAGGTGCCCAAACTTGGCAATGTACTACTTTTGGGCGTAATAGCTCCAATGGAGTGCAGATGAATGGCTATGCAAGCGGTCCCGTAGTAAATGAAGATTGGCTTATTTCGCCACCACTCAATTTGAGTGCTACTTCTAAAATGTCTTATTGGTCAAGGACAAAGTTTAGTGGAAATACTTTGCAACTGAAAGTTTCTTCCAATTATACAGGAACAGGCAATCCTAATGCCGCTACTTGGGTAAATGTATCAGGAGCTACTTTCCCTGCTATCAATTCTGACGTATGGACAGAAACGGCAAATGTTGATTTATCGGCTTATGCAGGTAGCAACCGCTATGTGGCATTTGTTTATACTTCAACGGCAACAGCGGCGGCACGCTGGACTTTGGACGATATTTCTTTTACTGCGGTATCGGCTCCGCCTATCACGCCGCCTGCTATCAGTGTTTCAGGTTCGCTTGTGCCTTTTGGGAATGTAAATTTTGGTGGTGTTTCAGCTACGCAGACCTTTTCAGTGGCAGGTAGCAACTTACAAGGTAACGTTACGCTGGAAGCCCCTGAAAATTTCCAACTTTCCAAAGATGGCTCTACGTATGCCAGCACCATTTCTTTTGTGGCAGGTACAGATTTTACCCTTCCTACAATGACCTCCAAGACCGTTTATGTTCGCTTTGCTCCTAATTCAGGAGTAGATGGCGATAAAGACGGCGACATTGTAATTACTACTCCGCAACTTGCCTCGCCTGTGGGTGTGTATGTAGAAGGTGCTGAAATAGGCAATGGCTTTGCCTTGATTGAATTTACGGGTATTTCTTCGCAAGTTCCCAAAGGAGAAAATACTTTTATCAAAATGAATATCCAGCCTGCTACCAAACGCCTGACTTTTGTAAATTTGAAAGCTCGTTTGCTCAACGCTACTGCTCTTGCCGATTTTTCGCAAAGCCCCGTATTGCAAGCAGACACAACTTTCCGTATCAATATCCCTGCGGGTGCTACCGAAACAGCCTTTTTCTTGCAACCTATTGCTGAAAACATTACAGACAAAGGTGTTGAATTTACCATTACCAGTACGGGAGCGGGGCTGGGCATAGGCTCGCAAAAGGTGCATAGAGTAGATTTTACAGAAATTTCGGCTATTTCAGGTTTTGATGTAGAAAATACAGTGCTTTATCCTATGCCTGCTCAAACTGAAATTTTTGTACGTACTCCTTTACAAAATTATGATTTGAGCATTACTGATGTTACAGGCAGAGTAGTGAAAAAATTGGGGAATTCCCCTCGTACTATTATACTAAACGATTTGGCAAGTGGTGTGTATTATGTGAATTTTAGAAATGCACAAGGTTCTATTACCAAAAAAATAGTGGTAAGTAGATGATATTTAGTGTAAGCAGTGGGCAAAAATGATGGCTCACTGCTTTTTTCTTAACAATACCTTAACAGGCTTTCAATGAAAAATTTTTACCTTTGCAATGTTTTTGGTTGAACAATAAACTTTGGATTTTATGAAACAAAATTTTTACACAAAAATATTTTTCCTATTGCTCTTGTTTTGGGGTGTAGGAGAGCGTGTGATGGGGCAAGTTACACTACCTCATTATGAGGCATTTAATTATACGGCGGGTACTCCATTACAGACACAAGTTGGTTGGACGGCAATAAATACTGGAGATAACATTGATGTCTTATCTGGTAATTTATCGTATACAGGTATGCCCGCCCCAATAGGTAATAAAATTGGTTTTGCAGGTATAGGCATTGATGCATACAAATCTTTTACAAATCAAACTAGTGGTTCTGTTTATTACTCTTTGCTATTGAATGTAAAATCTATGGCAGGCGTAACTGATCCTAATGGTGGTTATATTGTTGGATTCATAGACAATGCTTCAACTACAAACTATGGAGGAACGTTATGGACAAAGCGAGTAGATGATAACACGTATAATATAGGAATAGAAGTAAGAACTGCAACAGGTACAGCTACGACTTTTACAACAACTAATTATACGACAAATACAACATACTTAATTGTTGTAAAATATACTTTTGTTACTGGTACCAATAATGATGAAGTTAGACTTTGGGTAAATCCTGCTATTTCACCAACAGAGCCAACACCTACTTTATTAGATACTCATACGGGAACTGATTTGGTAGATATTGCAAAATTTTTAGTTAGACAGGACTCTAATACAGAAACACCTGATTTAGAAATAGATGAGTTAAGAATAGGTACTTCTTGGAGTGATGTTATACCTACAACTCCTTCTTTATCTGTTTCTCCTGCTTCTTTATCGGGCTTTTCTACTACTGTGGGTTCGGCTTCCAGCTCACAAAATTATACTTTGAGCGGAGCTAACCTTACTCCTGCTTCGGGTAATATTACAGTTACAGCACCTGCCAATTTTGAAGTTTCTACGGATAACTCAACCTTTTCGGGTAGTGTGAATGTGCCTTACAACAGCGGTACATTGGCTTCTACTACCATTTATGTACGCATAGCAGCTTCGGCACCTGCGGGACCAGTGAGTGGTAATGTAACCCATTCGGGCGGAGGTGTTACAAGCCCTCCTACGGTAGCGGTGAGTGGTACGGTAAACCCTCTTACGCCATTACTAACGGTTTCGCCTGCTTCGCTATCAGGTTTTAGTACAACAGCGGGTACGCCATCTAGCTCACAAACTTATACTTTGAGCGGCACAAGTCTTACTCCTGCTTCAGGCAATATTACGGTTACAGCACCTACCAATTTTGAAGTTTCTTTGAATAATACAACCTTTTCGGGTAGTGTGAATGTACCTTACAACAGTGGTACTTTGGCTTCTACTACCATTTATGTACGCATAGCGGCTTCTGCACCTGTGGGACCTGTGAGCGGTAATGTGAGCAATGCAGGTGGCGGAGCTACTACACAAAATGTGGCAGTAAGCGGTAATGTTTCTGCTCCTTTTTCACCTATTTACGAGCCTTTTGCTGGAACAGGCAATCTCAATGGGCAAAATGGTTGGGCTACCCATAATGGTACGGTTGGGCAAGTACAACGTATAGCAGGAAACTTGAACTATACAGGACTTGAAACAGCCACAGGAAACAAAATTCAGTTGCTTTCAACACAAAGCGAAGATTTGAACAAAGGATTTAGCTCTGTAACCAGTGGTAATGTATATGCTTCTTTTATAATTCGTGTGAGTGATGTTTCTAAATTTCAAACCAATACCAATGTAGGGGCATATTTTATGCACTTTGCAGAAGAAGCAGGAGCAACCTTTTCTACGTTCAACTATGTAGCAAGGGTTTATGTTCGTCAGGGTAGTGCTTCCAATACGTATCAGTTGGGTATATTGACCAAAGGAGGTGGCTCGCCAACAGCGGCTGATATTTATGGTACTTCTCCTCAGGACTTGGCAATCAATACCAATTATTTTGTGGTTATTAAGTATAATATTGCTACTCAAGCCTCAAGCATTTTTATCAATCCTGTACCCGGCTCACCTGAACCTACACCTACATTTACTTCCACTTTTGGAACTTCTACACCTACCGATTTAGAAAGTATTTGTCTTCGCAATGCTAATACCAGCGGCGTAGGTACGGGTGATATGGAAATAGACGAGTTGCGTGTGGGTATTACTTGGGCACAAGTTACGCCTGCCAATACCAGCCCTGTGATAAATGTAAATCCTGCTACGCTCAATCTATTTACTACCAATGCCAATACGGCTTCTGCTGTTCAGGATTACATTGTTTCAGGTAGTAATCTTTCTTCTAATCTCGTAATTACCGCTCCTGCGGGTTTTGAAATCAAACAAAGCACCTCTTCTACATATGGCAGTAGCGTTACGCTCACCCCTGTAAGTGGTAATGTTCCGAATACCACTATCAATGTTCGTTTGGCGGCAAGTAATACAAATGCTAAAATATTGATAGCAAACATCACCAATACATCAGGAACAGTTTCCGAAAACGTTGCAGTAAGAGGGGTTGTAAATGCGACACTCGCTAATTTCCCTGATACACCCAAAGACCAACTCGCCACTCCTCAAACTTATACTTTCTCGGCGGTAGGTCTTACTGAAAATGTATTGATAACCAATAGCGATAACCAAAACTTCTCACTTTCCAAAGACGGCACAAACTTCGCTTCAAGCATTTCTTTCACACCTGCCGAAGTAAATAACAACAATGTAACGATTTCGGTACGCTTTGAGCCTAAATCTGATGTGAATGGCTTAAAACCTGTAAATCTGCAACATTCAGCCAACTTGCTTACAGCAATTGTAAGCACCGAAGGCAGACAGCTTGCACCACTTTCTATTGCTGATGAACTTGCCGCTCAAACGATTGTGTTCCCCAATCCTGCGAGCAAATTCGTACAAGTTCAGACAAGTGGAGTATATCAGGTAGCATTGCAAGATGTAACAGGTAGAAAAATAGGACAATTCACAAGCAACGAAACCCTCAATGTAGAAAACTTGCCCAATGGCTTGTATTTCTTGCAATTCAGTAACGAAAATGTAAGATTTGTAAAACGTTTGGTGCTTCAAAAATAATTTACTTCTTTATCCCCTCTCTTTTATTCTTTTTTCGGAATAGAGAGGGGATAGGAGATAGGCAAAAAAACAACCGATATGAAAAAAATCTATCTATTTCTCACGCTATTTATTGCAAATTTTGCACTATCGCAAACCATTGAGCCTATCGGTACGGCTCGGCTGAAAGCCAATGGTGAAACTGTTACGGTTACAGGTATTGTAACCAATGATGCTCTTTTTGATAACCGTAATCGTACGCGATGCTTTCAAGATGCCACAGGAGGTATGAATATTTTTGCTCAAAACTCTCCTTCGGCTCCTGCCTTGCAGGCTCTAAAACCCGGTGATAGCATCGTGATTACAGGGGTTTTGGCAGAGTTCAATAGCTTAAAACAACTCGTTGAACCTTTGAATATTCAAGTGGTAGCAACCAATCGCCCTGTGCCTGCTCCTATTGTGGTGAGTTTTGCAGATTTGCAAAACCCTGCGGTTGCCGAACCATTGGAAAGTATGCTGGTGCGTTTGGAAGATGTACTCATAGATACAGGCGATAGAATTTTTGGCAGTGGCTCTGCGGGCAGAAGTTATGATATTGATGAACCCAATAACAGAGTGGCAGGAAATTGTTTCCCCGTATCAGCAGATTGTAATGCGGGACCCGTAATGCGTATCAACCCTGGAAATAGCTTAGTGGGTGTGGAAGTGCCTCGTGGTCTAGTAAGTATTACAGGAAATTTGGGGCAGTTTGCCGCCGCTTATCAGATTGTAGTAAGAGGCATCAAAGATTTTGAAGTAGGTTTGGCTTTGGAAAAAGTAGAGCAAACAAACATTCAAACTACTTCTTTTGAACTCAAATTTTCTACAAACCAAAGTGCGAAATCGCGTGTGCGTTGGGGTAATATTTTCTTGGTAAGTGTTAATACCTCTGACCCTAATAACTTCATCGCTGATTACGACACTACTTTTGTGGGCGAAATTGTAGATAACAATTTCAAATTAGACCACATTGTTCGCATTACAGGTCTGAATGTTGCCACACCCTATTTTGTGGAAATTTACTGCGAAAACCAAAGAGGAAAAAGTGTAACCTATACTGATGTGTATTCTACTGCTTCAGAATCTACGGGAGAAATTAAAGTGTTTTTCAACAAGCCTGTTGATGCTTCGCTTTCTCGTAATGGGGCAGTGGCTACCGTAGTAAATAATATAGACGAGATTATCGCAAGCTACATTGATAGGGCAAATACTTCTGTAGATGTAGCCATTTACAACTCCAACATAGCAGGAGGAGCAAAAATAGCTACTGCCCTGCAAAATGCTAGAGCCAGAGGCGTTCAGGTGCGTTATATCTTTGGTGGAGAGCTTGCCAATTTAGTTCACCCCTTGCTCAATAATATTCCAAGAATGAGAGATAGAAACGGTACCACAGGAGCTTTGGGTAGAACAGGTACAGGAAATCACAATAAATTTGTGGTAATAGACCCCGATAGCCGCTTGAACTCTTTTGTTATTACAGGTTCCGGAAACTTTACTAACAATGGGCTTTTTGACGACCCCAATAATTTCCTCATTATCCAAGACCAAGCACTTGCAAGAGCTTACCGAATAGAATTTGATGAAATGTGGGGCGAAGGTCCTGTAAATCCGAATAGTACGCAGGCAAGTCCTAGCCATCCTGATTTTGATAGACAGCCTCGTTCTCGTTTTGGTGGGCAGAAAATTAAAAATACTCCTTCTAAATTTTTAATAGGCGATAGACTCGTAGAGCTATTTTTCTCGCCTACCGATGGACCTACCAATGCTATTCGTAATGCCATTTATAGCACCGATAACGATTTGCGTTTTGGTTTGCTTATTCTTACTGCTGATGAATTGAGAGTACCCATAGACTCTATGCAAAATGTAGGCTGGGACGTAAAAGGCTTGATTGAAGATGAAAATGCTGTAGCGGATAATGTTGTTTCGGGAAGCGATTTTATTTGGCTTCGTGATAGAGGTGTAAATGTTCAATCGTACCCAAGCGGAGTTACACGTCAGTTCCACCATAAGTACGCTGTAATTGATGCAGTACGTACCACCTCCGACCCTATGGTAATTACAGGTTCATTCAACTGGACAAGTTCTGCAGAAAATAGCAACGACGAAAACTTGCTCATTATTCACGATGCCAAAATTGCCAATATGTTTCGACAAGAATTCGGAGAGCGTTGGTTTGAAGCTACCAACTTCCGTGATGCTTATCTGCTGGCTCTTGATGAACCCAACGACATCAGTGGAGCAGTAGTCTATCCCAACCCTTCGCAAGGTAAATTTACCATTCGTCTGAGTGATAATCTTTATACTTCTGCACAAATGCGTATTGTAGATTTGCAAGGAAAGGTAGCGTGTGAGCAAATGCTTGAAATCAATGGTAAAAACTTGCAAGTAGATACTCGCTTGCCCAAAGGAATGTATATTTTGCAACTAAATATGGAAGGAAAAACCTTCACAAGAAAGTTAGTTATCACTGAATAAACCTAAAACCTGTGAGTTTTATAGAAAACTCATCGGTTTTTCAAAAATAAAAAATTGATTTTCAAAATTTTAAGGCTTATGAAAAAAAATATTTTGCTGATTCTGCCTCTTTTTGGATTACTTTTTGCTTGTAAAAAGTATGAATTTGTAGAACCTGTAAGTCTGCGAGAAACTATCCAAAATCTTTGGATTTTGCAGAAAGTAGAAGTTACTGAAAACGGCTTGCCCGCCGATGATGTAGCCAAATACAATGGTTTTACGATTGCTTTTGAAGGAGAAAAGTATTTTGTAAGCAACGGATACGAGGCTTTCCCACTTCCCGAAGGGCGTTGGGGATTTGATGATGCGGCGTTTTCTATTATAGATTTTGATGGACAAGTGAAAGCTACCGTAACCAAATTAGACGCAAGCAACCTACATTTTACTTTCACTCGCAAAGGAAGAACCATCAATGGCAGAATACCTGATAGAACTTTTAAGTTTGAACTTGTTGCGTTCAGATAATACAAAGTGCCTTCCAAGAAATAAATGACGGGTTTTGTAAAAAAAATCAAAATTTTTTTTGGTAGTTTTCAAAAAAATCGCTTATATTGCACTAATAATTTGTTCAAGTAAAACCTTAAAACTGGTAATTTTATGAAAAGCACGAAAATTCTACTCTTTGTAGCTCTCTTGGGGATAGTTTTCTCAGCTGGAAAATGTAAAAAGAAAAATGGAGAAGACCCTACTCCTAGCCTTAGAGGAAACTGGAAAATTGTTTCTGTAACTAACTCTGCGGGCAATACACCTGCTAACCTTGCCGATATGGTAAATGGTACAGCTATGTTTGGCGATACCAATTATGAGTTCAAAAATAATAATAATACAGGTGCTAACGCAGAAACAGGTACTTATGTATATGATGCTTCTGCTAAAACTTTGACTGCTACGCCTTCTGGCACTTCTAAATTTACCAATAGCAATGCTCCTTATACTTTCCAAGCAGATTTGGCTTCGCCTAATCTTACTTTGAGAGTAAATATTGCTGCAGCAGGTAAGCCTGAAAACATTATCACAGTTCAGTTGCAAAAGCAAGAGTAATACGCTTGTTGCAAATAATCTTTCAAAAAAGGCAGAACTACACTTGTTCTGCCTTTTTGCCTATTAGATAGCTTAAAAACAAAAATTTTATGAAAAAACTATTACTTCCTTTATGCTTTTTTTCCCTTCTTTTTCGCTTTTCCTTTGCCCAATTTGGCAAGTTAGGCTCGCAAGTGATTAGCTCACCAAGTACGGTGCTAAATCAGTACGCTATTCTACAAGTAAATGCTCCTTCGGGTAGCACACAAATTACGGTTACCAATGTTGCAGACCTTAATAGCCCTCAACCACTTGAAAGAGGCGATTTACTGCTGATTATCCAAATGCAAGGAGCTACCATAGATAACACCAATACGCTCAACTACGGCAATATCATTAGCCTGAATGGAGCAGGAAATTATGAGTTTGCTTACGTTACACAAGTAGTAGGGAATGTCATAAGTCTTTCTTGTCCTTTGAGCCAAAGCTATACCACAGCAGGAAGAACACAAGTTGTAAAAGTTCCTCAATACCAAAATCTGACTATTTCAATAGGTGCTTCTATTACTGCCCCTGCTTGGAATGGCACAAGAGGGGGAATAGTTGCCATTTATGCTGAAAATTTACAACTCAATGGAAATATCAATGTTTCCCATTTGGGTTTCAGAGGCGGGGCTTTGGATAATAGCACCGCGAATAACCAAACCATTTACTTTTCGCCCAATGCTACCGCAGGAGCAGAAAAAGGTGAAAGTATTGCGGGTTATCAGACAGAATACACCGCTTTGGGAGGACGTTTCGGGAGAGGGGCACCTGCCAATGGTGGGGGTGGAGGTAATGGAAACAACGCAGGTGGTGGCGGTGGTGCAAATGGAGGCACCCCTACAAATTGGTTTCGTGGAGCGGGGGTAATGTGTAGTGCTTGCGTAGGCAGTGCCGCTTGGAGCTTAGACCCCGATTATATTGCTAATGGCAATGCTCTTACCAATTCATCAGGAGGAGGGAGGGGCGGTTATACTACTTCTACTTCTAATCAGAACGCTTTGGTAGTTGCTCCGGGTACAACCTCTTGGGCAAGCGATAACCGCAGACCTCACGGAGGGCTTGGGGGCAGACCTTTGAACACTAATCCTGAAAATAGAATATTTTTGGGTGGTGGCGGCGGTGCAGGCGACCAAAATAATAATGCAGGGGGCAGAGGTGGAAATGGAGGAGGCATTGTGTTTTTAGTTGCTAACCAAATTTCAGGAAACGGACAAATACTCGCTAATGGCGAAAATGGCGAAAATACCCGCAACACACACGCCGATGGTGCGGGTGGAGGTGGTGCTGGGGGTACCGTAATCGTGAAAGCAAATAATGTAAGCAATATCAACATTCAAGCAAGAGGCGGTAATGGGGGAAACCAACTAATTACGACCAATCAAGCCCAAGGACCAGGCGGTGGTGGTGGCGGTGGAGTGATAGCGGTTTTAGCTACTTCAGACCTTTCAAGCAAAAATGTTGCAGGAGGTAACAACGGAACAACTACTTCTACTGCCCTTACCGAGTTTCCTGCGAATGGAGCTACATTGGGCAATACAGGAAGCCTTTTTTCTGCTATACCTAATTTTATTCTTTCTTGCAATTTGCCCCCAACACCTCAAAATGATAACTTTACTACCCCTGAAGATACTCCTTTGAGTGGTAGTGTAGCAAGCAATGATAGCGATTTGGAAACGATAAACCTTGCGTATCAGGCGGGTACATTTACCACTTCGCAAGGTGGAACAATTGTCATCAACACTAATGGCACTTTTACCTACACACCTTTACCCAATTTCAACGGAACAGATACCTACCTTTACACGGTTTGCGATAACGGACAGCCCACTAACCAGTGTGCAACGGCAACGATTACAATTCAGGTTTTACCTGTAAATGACCCTCCCATAGCCCAAAATGATAGCTTTACAATGAATGAAGATGAAGTTTTGAATGGTAATGTGAGTTTGAATGATAATGGCGGCGACCCTGAAATTGTACAAACATTAACATATACACTGGTAAGCGGTGGCACAGCATCGGCAAATGGCACTTTGGTACTCAATGCAGACGGCACATTTACCTATACGCCCAATTCAAATTTTAATGGTGTAGTGGGTTTTGTGTATCAGGTTTGCGATAACGGCATACCTGTACTTTGTGCAACAGCAACCGCCACCATTACCATAAATCCTGTAAATGATGTCCCCATAGCCCAAAATGATAGCTTTACAATGAATGAGGACGAAGTTTTCAGTGGCAATGTAAGTTTGAATGATGATGACGGCGACCCTGAAATTGTACAAACCTTAACCTATACGTTAGTAAGCGGTGGCACGGCATCGGCAAATGGTACTTTGGTACTCAATACAGACGGCACATTTACCTATACGCCCAATGCCAACTTTAATGGTGTAGTGAGTTTTGAGTATCAGGTTTGCGATAATGGCACACCTGTACTTTGTGCAACAGCAACCGCTACCATTACCATAAATCCTGTAAATGATGCCCCTGTGGCTCAAAATGATAACTTCACCACACCTGCCAATACACTTTTGAACGGAAATGTAGCCCTGAACGATACAGATGTAGATAATACCCCTGCTGAACTGACTTTTTCGCTTGTAAGTGCATCCTCTGCGGGGGCAAATGGTACGCTTATTTTTAATGCAAATGGTACTTTTTCCTATCAGCCCAATGCTAATTTTACAGGGATTGTAACTTTTGTTTATCAAGTTTGCGACCCCAGTAATGCCTGCTCGCAAGCAATGGTTACTATCAATGTACAAAGCCAGCCACCGGTGGCAAATGCCGATAACTTTACAATGGACGAGGATACCCTTTTGCAAGGAAATATATTGAGCAATGATACCGACCCCGATAGCCCTCCAAACGAACTATCTTGCAGTTTGGTAAATGGAAATACTGCTGTGCAAAATGGTAGCCTGACATTGCTACCCAATGGCAATTTTACATACGTACCCAATCGCGATTTTAATGGTGTAGTGCAGTTTGCTTACAGAGTTTGCGATTTACAAAATAATTGCTCACAGGCTAATGTGAGTATTACGATACGTCCTATCAATGATGCTCCTGTGGCTCAGAGTGATGAATTTACCACTACACAAAGTCAGCCTGTTTCTGCTACTTTGGCTGTAAATGATTTTGACGTAGATGGTGATAGGCTCAGCTATCAGGCAGGTACTTTTACAACACCAGCACAAGGTACTATAAAAATTGAACCTGATGGCTCTTTTACCTACACGCCTGCTTATGGTTTTGCAGGCACCGATTGTTTTGAATACGGCGTTTGTGATACACAAAATGCTTGTGCCAAAGCTAATGTTTGTATTGTAGTACAAAGTAGTGATAAGATTTTTATTCCCGAAGCCTTTTCGCCAAATGGGGACGGCTTGTACGATACGTTCAAGATAGAAGGCATTGAAGGCAAAAAAGTAAGTGTAAAAATTTACAATCGTTGGGGGAATTTGGTGTATCAGAACGAAAATTATAGAAACGATTGGAACGGAACAGCTAACATAGGCTTGCATACAGGCGAAAATTTGCCTGATGGCACTTATTATTATGTGATTGACTTCAACGATGGCTCAAAGCCTGTAAGTAACTATTTGGTTATCAAGCGATAAAGTTTTAGATTATGCCTCAAAATGTATAAAAGTCTATTTCAGATAGCTAATACTTAGAGGCTTCGGAATGGGCTAGCCTAAGCAAAATGAAATTAGCAATTCAGATAAAGAAAGTAAAGTCAATAAAATTTTACACCATATTTTTACACCCAAATCATTTTTTTTACATTTGCCAAAGCAACCACTCTGTTTATGAACGAAGTCATTAGCCATTTATTTACTACCGAGTCGCTCATTGCGATTATCTCCCTTACACTTATGGAAGTGGTGCTGGGGATTGATAACATCATTTTTATTTCTGTGATTGCCAATAAGCTGGAAAAATCGCAACGCAAGAAAACTACCAATATCGGGCTAATCATTGCGATTGTTCCTCGTGTGCTTTTACTTTTTTTACTTTCTTTTATTATAGGGCTTACCAAGCCGCTTTTCCATTGGCAAGTGCCACTTATTGGCTACGATTTTCACCCCAGTGGCAGAGATTTGATTCTTTTGGCAGGTGGGCTTTTCCTTATCTATAAAGCAACTTCTGAAATTCATCACAAGTTGCAAGGACACGAAGAGGTTATCAAGGCAGATGGCAAAGGAACTTCTCCTATTGGTGTGATTGTGCAGATAGCCCTATTGAATATTGTCTTTTCTTTTGACTCTATTCTGACAGCTATCGGTATGGTAGATGCTTCCAAGCCCGAAAACTTGTGGATAATGATTATAGCCGTAGTGCTTTCTATGGTGGTAATGATATTTTTTGCCAATCCTGTCAATGATTTTGTAAGCCGAAATCCTACCGTAAAAATGCTTGCTTTGGCATTTTTAGTAATGATTGGCACGGTACTCATTATGGAAGGATTGGAAAAAGAAATTTCCAAAGGCTATGTGTATTTTGCTATGTTTTTTGCCTTGCTTGTAGAAATGCTGAATATGCGAATGGTAAAAAAAGCCCAAGCCGTTCGCTTGCGTATGCGATACGTAAAAGATATTGAAGACGATAACGCCGCCGAATCGCAACTGATAGATACAGAAATGACACGTAAGCATCTCAATGTGAAACATCTCAAAGGCAAACCCAAACAAGAATGAATAAATTAGCTTTTCTTTTAGCTCTTTTTCTTCCTTGGGTGGCAAAAGCCCAATTTTCTCGCAAAGATAGCCTTTTGGGATATTTGTCTTCGGCTCGGGCTTGTTATGATGTAAAGCATTATGATTTGCACTTACGCATTCACCCTGAAAAAAAGTTTATTTCGGGGCAAAATACGATTACTTTTTTACTCAATGCCGATACGCAAGAAATACAAATTGATTTAGCCCCCGAATTGCAAATCAAAAAAATTTTATGGGGAAAAAAATCTTTATCTTTCAGAAGGGAAGAAAGAGCGGTTTGGGTTCGCTTGTCTAAAAAGCAAAAAAAAGGTAGTACAGAAAAAATTACAATTATCTACGAAGGAACGCCCCAAGAAGCAAAAAAAGCTCCTTGGGACGGTGGCTTTGTATGGCAAAAAGATAAACAAGGCAACCCTTGGATTGGTGTAGCCTGCCAAAATGTAGGGGCAAGCATTTGGTTTCCGAACAAAGACCACTGGTCGGATAAGCCCGATAGCGTAAAACTTACTTACGAAGTTCCCAAAGGGCTTGTAGCAGTGGCTAATGGCAATTTGCTAAAAACTGAAAACCTTTCTGATAACTTTACCCGCTACATTTGGAAAGTAAGCTACCCCATCAATAATTACAACATAACGCTGAATGTTGCCAAATACGCTCATTTCACTGATACTTATACTGCTCAAGATGGCTCAAAACTTGCACTGGACTATTACGTTTTGCCCGAAAACGTAGAAAAAGCCCAAAAGCAGTTTGAACAGGTCAAGCCTATGCTTGCCTGTTATGAAAAACTTTTTGATAAATATCCTTTCTGGAATGATGGCTTCGCACTGATAGAAACGCCTTATTTGGGTATGGAACATCAAGGGGCGATTGCCTATGGAAATAAATATCTGCAAGGATATTTGGGCGGCGACCTTACGGGTACAGGCATTGGCAAACTCTTTGATTTCATTATTATTCACGAAACAGGACACGAGTATTGGGGTAATAGTGTTTCCGCTGACGAGCGTGCCGAAATGTGGATACACGAAGCCTTTTGCACTTATACCGAAGCTCTCTACGTAGAATGTATGTGGGGAAAAGCCAAAGCCTATGAATATGCCAATGGCTGGAAAAAAATCATTCAAAACGACAAACCTATTTTACCGCCTCGTTATGTAAATCAGGAAGGCAGTGGCGATATGTATTTCAAAGGGGCTTTGATGTTGCACACTTTGCGAAATATGATTGCTAATGATGAAAAGTGGTTTGCTTATCTGAAAGAGTTTTATCAGAATTTCAAAGGGAAAAACACAAATACCGATGAAGTGATTGCTTTTTGGAATAAAAAAACAGGTATGGACTTGCTACCTTTTTTTATGCAATACCTCAAATTTACGCAGATACCTACTTTTGAATACAAAATAGAGGGCGGAAAATTTCAGTATCGCTTCAAGGCTGATGTAAAAGATTTTCGTATGCCTATTGTGGTAAAATTTGGCTCTACCGAAATGACGCTCAACGCTTCAACAGATTGGGAAACTATTATTTTTGATGCCCGAGGTGGAAATAATTCGCTCCTCAATGAACCTTTTTCCGTCAGAACAGATTTATTCTTTGTGAATGTGCAAAAAAAATAATTCTTTAAGGCTATGAAGTTGCGTTTTCTTTTTGTTTTAGCAAGTTTATTCTGGAATATTCAGCTTTTCGCACAAAACAATTGTGCTACTTGGCAAGTAGAAGCTTTACCCAAAGAAGCTAAAATTGGTGATGTAGTTACCATTAGTTTCTTTGTAACGCCCAAACCTGATTGGTATGTATATTCTTCCGATTTTGAAGAGGGAGGTCCCCAAGTAACTAAATTCAAATTCAAGCCAAATGCTTCGTATGCGTTGGTAGGCAATTTGGAAGCTATTGGTGCAGAAAAAAAATACGATAATATCTTTGAAATGGAAGTTCGTTTTTTCAAAAAGAAAGGCGAATTTCGGCAAAAAGTAAAAATTCTAAAAAAAGATTTCCAGCTTGCCGGCACCGTAGAATATCAGACTTGTTCGGATAAAACAGGGCAGTGTATTCCTTGCGAATATGATTTCAATTTTAGCAACCTGACTATCAAAGCCGAAAACACCTCTGAAAAAAAAAATGACGATACCCAAGCCCAAAACCAAACCAAGCCAGAAAATAATCCTGAAACAAAGCAACAGCTAAACCCTGATAGCACAGGAAAAACTATTGTTCATACTTCAAATACGGAAAATCAGGCAAGTAAGAATAATCTGAAAACGGAAAAAACTACCGCACCGCTAAAAAATACGCAAAAACAAGACGGGGGAAGTATATGGTTATTTGCTTTGGGGGCATTTTTTGCAGGTTTTTTGGCTTTGCTTACACCTTGCGTGTATCCGATGATACCAATGACGGTATCTATTTTTATGAAAGGCGATAAGCCTATCAATTTACAAGCCGACTTTGCCGAGCAACAAACTCAAATGAAGGCAAATCGCCGAAAAGGGGTAGTAAAAGCCTTGATTTATGGCTTTTCTATCATTCTCATTTATGGTATCTTGGGGCTTCTTACTTCGCTGGCATTTGGGATTGAGTTCAATAACGATTTCAGTACCCATTGGATACCTAACCTCTTGTTTTTTGCGATTTTCATTGTATTTGGAATGTCTTTTCTTGGAATGTTTGAAATTATGCTTCCCAGCAGTTTTGTAAATAAAATTGACCGCAAGGCAGATGGAGGTGGTTACGGGGCAGTATTTTTTATGGCTTTTACTTTGGTATTGGTGTCTTTTTCTTGTACTGCACCTATTGCGGGAAGCATTATTTTGCTTTCAGTACAGGGGGAAGTCGTAAAGCCTTTGGTAGGAATGGTAGCGTATTCGCTTGCTTTTGCTATTCCTTTTACTTTTTTTGCACTTTTCCCTACGGCAATGAAAAGTTTGCCCAAATCGGGGGGCTGGCTCAATACCGTGAAAGTATTTTTAGGGTTTTTGGAACTAGCCTTGGCATTTAAGTTTTTAAGCACAGCCGATTTGGCTCACCATTGGGGTATTTTGAATAGGGACATTTTTTTGGCAATATGGATAGCAATTTTCGGGACACTGGCTTTGTATTTGTTTGGCTTTATCCAATTGCCTCACGATAGCAAAATAGAACGCCTTTCTGTGCCTCGCACTTTGGTAGCCATTTTAGCTTCTGCTTTTACGATTTATATGTTACCCGGTTTGTGGGGGGCAAATTTGAAACTTTTGAGTGGCATTATTCCACCCGAAACCACCCAAGATTTTAGTTTAGATACGCAAATTGAAAAAATTTCTTACAATGCAGAGGCTTCCGCAACCGATGATTTCCCAAAATCGGTGAAATATGGCGATTTTTTGCATTTGCCCTACGGCTTAAAAGGTTTTTTTGATTACAAAGAAGGTATGGCTTATGCTAAAAAAGTGAATAAACCCGTTTTTTTGGACTTTACAGGACACGGCTGTGCCAACTGCCGTAAAATGGAAGAATACGTATGGGTAAAGCCCGAAATTCTTTCTATGCTCAAAAACGACTACGTGATTATTTCACTTTATACTGATGATAAAACCGAACTCCCTGAAAGTGAGTGGGTAGTTTCCAAAGTTGATGGGAAGGTGAAAAAGACCATTGGAAAAATAAACTTGCATTTTGAAGCAGAGCGTTTTGATAATATTGCCCAGCCTTATTACTGCCTTTTAGATACTGAGGGCAATCTGCTTGTTAGCCCACCCAAAGGCTATGAGCCTGATGTAAAAGAATTTGAAAAGTATTTGAAAGCAGGTTTGGAGGCTTTTAAGCGTTCTAAAAAAGAAGCATTGTAAATTTAGACTTGCTATAAATTAGCCTTTGTGAGTAATTTTTTGAAACTAAATTGCGAGCAAACTTGTATTATTGCCAAAAGTTAAACATTGTAAGTGTTATGAAAGATGTAATGCGTTTGAAATCTTCTTTGAAAGAAGATGTAGAAAAAGCCCTCAATGCTCAAATTGCTATGGAAGCCTTCAATTCGGCTCATTATTTGGCAATGGGTTCTTGGTGCGACAGAAACGGCTACGACAATAGTGCAGAATATTTTTACAAACAAGCCGAAGAAGAGCGTGAGCATATGCTCAAAATATTCCGTTATGTAGCTGATATGGGTGGTACGGCTATTTCCCCTGATGTAAAAAATGTTCCTAATGATTTTGATTCTTTCAGAAGTGTCTTTGAAAAAGCATTGGAATCGGAGGTGGAAACAAGCCTTGCTATCAATCGCCTCATTGATGTATGCCGTAAAAATCACGATTATATGACTGAAAAGTTTTTGCACTGGTTCTTGCAAGAGCAAATTGAAGAAGAATTCAAGGCTCGCCGTGCATTAGAACTTTTTGATGTAATCGGCGAAGAAGGTGTAGGTAGATTTATGATTGATGAGGAGGTTACCAAAATCAAATATGAGGGCTAAAAGCAAGGGCAAATGCAAATTTGCCCTTTTTTAGTTCGTTTTTTCCAACAAAGCCATAAAAAAGCCGTCAAATCCATATTCAGAAGGCAAGAGATGCTTGCTTTCAAGAAGGCGAAAGTTCTTATTTTGCGATAGAAAGTTATTTACTTGTTTTTCATTTTCCAAAGGCAATATACTACACGTAGCATATACCAAAAATCCGCCTTTTTTTAGCATTTGTGAGTATTGCTGTAAAATCTGACTTTGCTTTTCTTGTACTTCTGCCAAAAATTTTTCCGATAATTTCCATTTGGCATCGGGGTTGCGACGAAGCACTCCTAAACCACTGCAAGGCACATCTAAAAGCAGTTTATCCGCCGAATTGGCTAATCTTTTGATAGTTTTACTACTTTCAATAAGGCGAGTTTCTACAATGTTTACGCCATTGCGTTTAGCTCTTTTTTTGAGTTCGGCAAGTTTCCACGCTTCGGTATCCATTGCGATAATTCTGCCTTTGTTTTGCATAATACTTGCCAAATGCAGGGTTTTTCCACCTGCACCTGCACAGGCATCTACAATACGCTCGCCTGCTTGTACTCGTAAAAAACGTCCAATTTCTTGCGAACCCACATCTTGCAGTTCAAAATATCCTTCTTTGAACAAAGGATTTTGAAAAATATTCTGCCTTGTGGCTAAAATAAGGGCATCGGGGCTGTATGGGGTAGATTTTGTTTCTACTTTTTGTTCTTGTAAGAGCTTTTGGAGCTGGGGAGCAGAAATTTTGAGTGTATTGGCTCGTAATATTACTTCGGCGGGTGTATTGAGTGCTTTCAATTCTTTTTCCCAAGCATCTTTTCCAAGTTCTTGCTCGCCGAGCTTATCCAGCCAATCAGGAATAGAATACAAAACGGCTCTTTCACGAATATTTGCCGCTTTTTGCTCAATTTCTTTCAGAGAAAGATTTTGCCACTCTTGCCAAGTAGGAATATTTTTGTACTGCAAAAGCAAATGCACCCCTAAAACTCGCCAAAAAACTCTATTTTCGTAGTTAGAGCCATTTTCATAATAAGTTTCATTCGCCAAAAATAGTAGCTTTCGCCACCAACGCACTATTTCGTAGGTATTTTCGGCAATAAATGCTCTATCTCTTGCTCCCCACTTCGGATTGCTTTTGAGCAGTTTTTCTAAAACTTTATCGGCGTACTGCTTTTGGTTGAAAGTGGCTTGCAAGGCTAAAACTACTGCTTCGCAAAGATTGCGATGAAGTTTCATAATTTTTGAAAGTTTAGGTGGGCTTCACAAAGCCCACCCTGACAAAATATTCAAGAAAAGTGTTATTTCTTTTTGGAAGGGGGGTATTTTTTCATATTTTCTTCTGCCGTAGGTTGTACGTACTTAGGCGGATTGTTGTTGCGA
Organism: Raineya sp.; assembly: GCF_053497555.1. Classification (NCBI taxonomy): domain Bacteria; kingdom Pseudomonadati; phylum Bacteroidota; class Cytophagia; order Cytophagales; family Raineyaceae; genus Raineya; species Raineya sp. The sequence goes on from NZ_JBRCWE010000060.1 coordinate 78,157, forward strand.
CGAGCTACAATGAGGCTTGCCCCATCTGTTTTCCAATGATAACCATAACGGAAATCAATTTTTTTCACTTTACTGCTATCTTTGAAAGCGTCGCGTAGGTCAGGTTGGTGTGTATAACTACCGAAATCGGCAACAGGACGCGAATATTTGCCATAAAGTTGTATATCCCAGTTGCCTGCGGCTACAAAATCGCGGTAAGGCACGCCTGTATCGTCTTGGAAAATGATGCCCGTATCTTCCAAAAGAATTTTCTTAACTATCTGAAAATTAGGATTGAAAAGCACATAAGAGGCAGATTTCAAATATCCCACTTTATTGGGGAAACTGCGAATGAATTTATCAAACTGAGGCTTTTTCACAAGGGCAAAATCGCTCACGTCACCCCAGAAATAGTAAATTTTTTGCGTTTTTTTACGATTTTTGTTTTTTATCTCAAAGAATAGCCCAAAATAGGTAGTATCGGGTTTGGAGCCATAAATATCTTTGAAAATAGGTTTGGCGTCTTTATCTATGCCTACCCTTTGGATACTTACAATTTCATTGCCTGTGCGAGCCAAAAACACACACATCAAGGGAGCAACCCCATTGGCACGCCGATACAAGTCTGAACCCATATAGCTGGTAATAAAGTAATTGCGAGCAAAAATATCTTCCAAAGCATTACGAACATCAGCAAAATAGGCATTGATAAATTTATCATCTTTGGCGTACAAATCTTTTTCCAAAAGTCCGGGCATTTCCAAGCCAAACATTATGAAGTTATCCGCATTGGGAAAGAGATTGTAGGCATTGAGAATATCAGGACCGCTGAATGGATAAAATACCGTTACGCCCTCTTTGTTCATATCGGCAAGCTCTTTATCTCGCCAAGGGCGGATTTTGCTCAAATATTTACTTTCCAAATTTTCCCAACCTTTGTTGAAGGCTTCTTGGTGTTTTTTGAAAATATCGCTATTGACAATTTTCCCGTATTTTGTGGTATCTTGGGGGGTAAGAGCCGCCAAAATTTCAGCTTGGCTGGTAGCAAGTCTATCAATTTGGATAGATTTTTCCTCTATTTTTTGAACTTTGCTACTATCGGTTTTCTGATTTTTTTCACTATCTTTTTCTTTACAAGAAAAAACAAACAAGGCGGTAATGGCAAGCAAACCTAAATATCGCATATCTTTTTTGAATTTTTGAAAAACTTTGCGAAAGTAAAGTTTTTTTGAATATCTTATGTTCAAAAGCCCAAAAAAATCTTTTATTTTTGCGAAATTACACTTGCTAAATAACCAAAAATATGCCTACTATCAAAGCCAATAATCCTGCTCTTCGTTCTTGGATAGCAGTTCCCGAGCAAAGTGATTTTCCTATTCAGAATATTCCTTTTGGTGTTTTTTCTTTTCAGAAAGGTACGCCACGAGCTTGCACACGCATAGGCGATACGGTCATAGATTTGAGCGTACTAGTAGAGCAAGGCTATTTGGATAGTCTGCGATTGCCCGATGTCTCTGTTTTCCACGCCGAAACGCTCAACGATTTTATTGCATTGGGCAAACCCTTTTGGCGTAAAACACGCGATTTGCTCTCTTCACTTTTTCAGAAAGAAAATGAAACACTGCGAAAAGATAAAGAAACGCAGAAATTAGCTTTCTACAATATAAAAGACGTACAAATGCACTTACCCGTGCATATTGGCGATTACACCGATTTTTATTCCAGCAAAGAACACGCAACCAATGTTGGTTCAATGTTCAGAGACCCTAAAAATGCACTTTTGCCCAATTGGTTGCATTTGCCTGTGGGTTATCACGGCAGAGCTTCGTCTATTGTGGTTTCAGGTACGCCTATTTACCGCCCCAAAGGGCAAGTAAAACCAGCTGATGCCGAAAAGCCTTATTTTACCCCTACCAAACTTTTGGATTTTGAATTGGAGGTTGCTTTTATTATTGGTAAAGAAACTCAGCTTGGCGAAAGTATCAGCACTGCCGAAGCTGAAGATTATATTTTCGGCTTAGTGCTTTTCAACGATTGGTCGGCAAGAGATATACAGCAATGGGAATATGTACCGCTGGGACCTTTTTTAGCTAAAAATTTCGCTTCAACCATTTCGCCTTGGATTGTAACCCTTGATGCTCTGGAGCCTTTCCGTGTAGCTTCGCCCAAGCAAAAACCCGAAGTGCTGGATTACTTGAAGTTTAAGGGTAAAAAAAGTTACGATATTCATTTGGAAGTATATTTGAAACCTGAAAAAGCGAAAAAAGAAACGCTTGTTTGTCAGAGTAATTTCAAGTATATGTATTGGAATATGTGCCAGCAACTGGCTCACCATACTATCAATGGGTGCAATGTACGTGTAGGCGATATGTGTGCTTCGGGTACTATCAGTGGCAAAGAGCCTAATTCTTATGGCTCTATGCTTGAGCTTACTTGGAAAGGTACAAAACCGCTCAAACTCGCCGATGGTTCGGAGCGAAAATTTATTGAAGACGGGGATAGCGTAATTATTCGGGGCTTTGCCGAAAAAGACGGCATCAGAATTGGCTTTGGCGAGTGCGAAGGGAAAATTTTACCTGCTAAATAGTAGTTCTGTAAAAAACTATTGGCTACCTCAATAAATGGTCGGCATTAGCAATTTTACAACTTACTACTCAATACTCTTTACTCTATACTCAATACAAACGAAAAATGCTTTCGGCAAAGGAAAAAAAGGAAATCATACAAATTACTCGTAAGTGGGTAGAAACTTTTATCATAGGCTTAAATTTATGTCCTTTTGCCAAAATGCCTTACGAAAATGGGTCAGTTCGTTTTGTAGTGGGCGAATCAAGCACAATGAAAGGGTTTTTAGAGGTTTTTGCTAAGGAAATAGAATTTTTAGAGAAAAATCCTGATATAGAAACAACGCTTGTAGTTTTGCCTGCTTTGGGTAAAATGGAGCAGTTTGTGGCTTTTATGCAATTTTGTGAGGAAATGATTGTGCTGAATAGTTGGGTGCAGAAATATCAGATTGTTTCTTTCCACCCTTTGATGCGATTTGAGGGTATCCCTGCCGATTCGCCTCAGCAATTGCCGGGCATAGCTCCTTATCCTATTTTACACATTTTGAGAGTGCCTTCGGTAGAAACATTGGGGGCTCAAATCAAGAAAGATGTGCAAACAGAAAACAACAAAAGACTTTCGCAACTCAGCAAAGATGATGTAAAAAAACTTTGGGAAAAAGTTTTGAAAAAATAAAACTCCCGATGAAATTTCGGGAGTTTTGAAAGGCTATTCATAAAACGCTCTGAATGTTTTTCCACTTTGGGCGATTTCTCGGAGGCGAGCCGTAGGGCGGAAGCGTTCGCCGTAAGTATCGGCGAGTCTATCGGCTTCTTTTACAAAATTTTCTACCCCAACATAATCAATGAAAGACAAAGCCCCTCCTGTATAAGGTGGAAAGCCCCAAGCCAAAATAGAACCTACATCAGCATCGCGAAGCGTTGTAACAACGTTTTCCTCAAAACATTTCACGGTTTCAATTACTTGTCGGTACAGAATGCGTTTTTTCAGCTCTTCAATATCAGGCTGAACGGGTGCAGGTGGGAAAACATCTTTCAAGCCACTCCAAAGGCGTTTGGGTTCATCTTCGGGATATTCATAAAAGCCTTTTTTAGCTTTTTTACCTACTCTGCCAAGTTCTTCTACAAATTTTTTCACTACTCTGCCGTCAGGGGTATCGGTAACCTTAATTCCTGTATCTTTTTCGGTTTGTAGATAAATTTTATACATCAAATCCAAGGCAACTGCATCAGAAACATCAAGCCCACCCACAGGCATACCTGCGGCTTTTCCTGCCGCTTCAATGAGAGCGGGCAAAATCCCTTCGGAAAGCATCGTAATACTTTCGGCGGTATAAGTGCCAAAGACTCTTGAAGTATAGAATCCTCGGCTATCATTGACTACAATAGGCGTTTTCTTGATTTTTTTCACATAATCAATGCTTACCGCCAGTGCGTAAGGTGAGGTTTTTTTGCCCATAATAATTTCTACAAGCATCATTTTATCCACAGGCGAAAAGAAATGCAAACCGATGAAATTTTCAGGACGCTTGGAGGCTTCGGCAAGTCCTGTAATAGGCAAAGTAGAGGTATTGGAGGCAAAAATGGCTTTTTCGCTCAAAAAGGCTTCTGTTTCTTGGGTAACTTGGTTTTTGAGTTCTCGGTTTTCAAAAACGGCTTCAATAATCAAATCACAGCCTTGCATATCTTGGGCAGAAGCCGTAGTATGAATACGAGCCAAAATCTCTTCGGCTTGTGCTTGCGAATACCTGCCTTTTTCTATTTCCTTTTTGAGCAAATTGCGGGAATAGTCTTTGCCTTTTTCGGCATTTTCTACACTGGTATCTTTTAGCACTACCTCAATGCCTGCTACCGCACTCACATACGCAATGCCTGCTCCCATCATACCTGCTCCTAAAATACCTACTTTTTTCACATCGGCAGTGGGAATATCTTTGGGGCGAGCCGCTCCTTTGTTGGCTTCGTTCATTGCAAAAAAGAGCGTTCTTATCATATTTTTGGCTTCGGGGGTTTGACTGATACGAGCAAAATGCTTGGCTTCAATCAGCAAGCCGTCATCAATAGAAACTTGCAAACCTTCATATACACATTCCATTATGGCTTGTGGGGCGGGATAGTTGCCTTGTGTTTTGCCTTGCAAAAGTGCTGTTCCTGCAATGAACGTTTGTACGCCTTTGGGCGATTGGACATTTCCACCGGGAACTTTATAGTTTTGCATACCTACTACATTGCCTTTTTTATCAATTTCGTCCCAAGGCTGTAAAGCACGTGGATTAGCCAAAATCCAATTTTTAGCTTTTTCTAAAAGTTCTTCTTTGCTTTGGGCAAGTTCATTGATAAGTCCTTCTTTCAAAGCACGTTCAGGGTTGAGCTTTTTACCTTCCAAAAGCAAAGGCAAGGCTTTTTCAATGCCAATCATACGGGGTAAGCGTTGCGTACCACCGCCGCCAGGGAAAAGCCCTATCATTACTTCGGGCAAGCCTATTTGTATTTTGCTATCATTGAGGGCAATCCGATAGTGGCAAGCCAAACATAACTCATAGCCGCCTCCCAAAGCCGTTCCATTGATAGCCGCTACTACGGGTTTTTTACAAGTTTCATACTTCCTGAAAACTTTGTGTAGATAGCTTATCATTGTATAGCTTTGCTCCAAAGAAGCATTTTTGAGTAGCATATTCAGGTCGGCACCAGCCACAAACTCCTTTTTATCCGAAGTAATGATGATACCTTTCACGTTGGCATCACCGATAGCCTTATCAATGGCTTCCTCAAAGGCTTTGATAGAATCTTCGTTGAGAACGTTCATAGGAGCATTTTCCATATTGAACGCAATGGTAGCAATTTGGTCTTCTACGGTGTAGCGAATCATAAGCATTGGTTTTTGGGTGTTAAACGTTTTTAGCAAAATTTTGTTTATGTTCTTTTCAAAGTTGTATTTGTCCGTCTTTTATCAAAAGGCTTCTATCTGCCATTTGAGCAAGCGTGTGACTATGCGTAACTATCACAAAAGTAGTTTGAAACTGCTCACGAATTTGAAAAAAAATGCGGTGAAGTTGCTCGGCATTATGGCTATCCAGATTGCCGCTGGGTTCATCTGCAAAAATGACTTGTGGCTGATTGATTAAGGCACGAGCTACGGCGATTCTTTGGCACTCCCCGCCCGATAGTTCGCTGGGCAAGTGTTTCATTCTTTCAGCCAATCCGAACATTGCAAGCAATTTTTCGGCTTCCTGATAGGCTTCTTGGCTTTTTCTGCCTGCAAGCAAGGCGGGCAAAGCTACGTTTTCTTGTGCCGAAAATTCGGGCAAAAGATTGTGAAACTGAAATACAAAACCAATTTGGGCATTACGAAATTGTGCGAGTTTTTTATCGGAGAGCTTTTGAATTTCCTCGCCTGCGATACGGATTGTTCCCGAATCGGCTTTATCCAAAGTGCCTAAAATATGCAAAAGGGTGCTTTTTCCTGCACCCGAAGCTCCTACAATCGTTACGATTTCGCCTTTTTGTATCTGCAAACTAATGCCTTTCAGCACTTGCAGTTTGCCGTAACTTTTGAAAATATTTTCTGCAACAATCATTCTTTACTTGAAATGTTTGTCATCAATAGTAAGATACTTGGTAGGAGCAAAACCTGTTCGTGGAATTTGGCTGATTTTATCCATCAAGGCACGAGCCTTGTTAGACCTATCGGATTTGCTCTGATTGATGATGAGTTTGATAACCTTGATAAACAAAGCCGATGCCGCACATTGCTGTTTGCCAAGCATACGGATTTGTCTTTGTACGCTACCGAGCAGTTGGGTGAGCAATTCGTTTTCTTTGTTGATAGCGTATTGCAATGCTAAAATCAATTTTACTTCAATGAGTGCCAAAGGATATTTCTTGATAGAAACATCATTGAGTAAGTTGTTGAGCAGGCGAGCCGCTTCTTCGTGCCTTTCGGCATAATGGCAACCCAAAGCCCGATACACTACGTAGCTCACATAGTTGGGTATATCTTCGCTATCCATTTCTAGATCTTCAAAAATATGGATATTTTCGGCATAAAGGTCTTTTTGCAAGCCCAAGCGTAATGCTCTTTCAATTTTGGTATAAAGAAAGCGAGCAGGGAAAGTGTAAATGGTATAGTTGGAAAGAAGCGTACTGATGGAATCATTGACTTCGTCGTAGTAGTCTTCGGCTTTACGATACAATTTATAGCTGTTGTAGTATTCAAGTTTTAGGAATTCAAACACAATTTTGAGATGATGATAGGTGGTATCCATCGGATACATACCAAAAATTCTTTCTACTTTGGCTATGGTGTTTTCAATGGCTTCTTCGTCCATTGAGTCTTTGCCTTCTACAAAAAGCAGATGAAAAATACCTACGCAACTCTGATAGACAAACAAGCGATGCGAATCGTAAAGGTTGCGAATAGATTGAAGTTCTTTGTGAATGAGTGTAAGTTCTAATTTTTCGGTTTCGTTGCCCGAAAAGAAAAAACTACCAAACTTACGGAAATACTCCGTAATGAGCGTTTCGGCTTTATCCACCGAAAGCATATAGGCAACGTGTTTGTTGTAAAGTTGGGAATAAGTGAAATAATCGGAAGTGTGGGCGTGGAGTCTTTTGAGCGTTTTATAGACAATGGTAAGTTCGTTAGAAAGGTCGTAATCCAATAGCTCTTTTTCAAGTTTTTTGAGCGTGGCTACTACAATGGTTCTTTTTTTGGTAAAAACAATTTCAGGGATATTAGCAACTTTTTTGAGCAAATCGGCACGTGGGTTTTCTACTTGCTCTAAAAGATATTCTTCTATACGCTGATTCAGGCGAGAGCGGAGTGTGTAATAGGCATTGCTATTTACATCTAAACGCTCCATAATTTGCGAATCAGACATTTTTTCTTGATAAAGCATTTGAAGTAAGTATGCTGATTTTTCTGCATTACTTTCCATCAAGCTATTGAAAATTACGTCAAAATCTTGTTTTGTGAGTTGTTTGATTATGTTTTTTAGTTTTGCCATTGTTCAATAAACGTTTTTGCGTACAATGATAGAGAAAAAGATTAGAAAAAGCAAAAAAATTACATAAAAATTACATAATAGCTTGCTTTTGCAAAAATAAAATTTTACTTTGCAGAAAACGAAAATTTATGAAAAAAGTTGTGCTAACTCTGATTTTTGTTTGTGCTTTACTGGGTATGGCACAGGCACAAAAAGTGTATGAAACCAAATACGCGTCGCAGGCAGATATTAAAGTGTTTGTTACCAAATACGAAAGCCAAGCAGATTTGAAGGTGTATAAGGTGCAATACGAAAGCCAAGCCAATAAAGATGGCAAGTGGTTTTTTGTAAAATATGAAAGTCAGGCGAATAAAAAAATCTACTTTGTGGATTATGAGAGCCAAGCAGACTTGAAAATATATTTTGTAAATTACGAAAGCCAAGCAGGCTGGCGAAATAGCTCAAAAGCTCGTTTGCTGAAATAAGCAAATTTGTTTAGGTAAAAACAGGAAACAAGAAGCAGGAAATAGGATTTAGAACAATTTTAGACAGAGTAAAATTTTTATCTCAAACGCTCGAACCTTCAAACTTTTTGAACGTGAATAATTAAGCAAATTTCACGAAGCCAAAAATGCTTTGATAAGCTCAACTGTTTGGGGGATAGCCTCTAAATTAAGGGTGTGTCCTACGTTGGGTATTTCTTTATAGATTGCATTGGGCATAGCTTTTACAATTTCTTGGTGCATTTCGGGGGTGCATAAAATATCTTCTTCTCCGCAAATAACAAGCGTAGGGATTTGAATTTCTTGCAAATTAGGGCGAAAATCCTCGCTGATAGCGGTGGCTGTCATTAGTTTGGCGAGTCGGTCAATGCTCAAATCATTGCTGATACGCATTTGTTTGAGCGTTTCAATGGGAATAAGTGGATTTTGGAAATAATGTTGTCCAAGTACGAAAGGAAGCATAACATCAAGCATCAAAGGGTAGCCGCCTACTTGTAAAGCTCTCTGCCAAGCATCGCCTATGGCATCAAAAAAAGGCGTTTTATGGGCAAAAGTAGCCATAAGAACGCCTTTATAGATATTCTGAGGAAAATAGTACATCAAACGCATTGCCACTGCCCCTCCATACGATATGCCAATGGGTACAATCTTATTACTTGAAAGACTTTGTAAAAGATGATGGAGGTCTTCGGCGTGTTCTTTGAAAGTTCTAAACTGCGAAGGATTATCCGATTGCCCTTGAAACATCAAATCTACAAGCAAAATTCTATAATTTTCTGAAAAAGCGGGCAAGTAAGCCTGCCAAGCCATTGTAGATTGCGAAAGCCCGCCCAAAAATATAAGTGTGATTTCTGCATTCGTATTGCCGTGTAGCTCGTAATACAGCTGACTACCGCAAGGGAGTAGGTGTTTCATATCCAATACTAATCTTGTGAGCTTTTCTAAAAAATTTATGAGGGCAGTTTTGAAGGGTTTGAGGTTGCAAAAGTCCGAATTTTGAACAAACTTCTGAACCAAAGAAACCTTGTTTGCAAAGGAATACAAACACTACCAAAAACAAATGTAAGCAAAATTTGCATTTTCTACTTTTTTATTTGTTAAGTTTTTGTTAAATTTAGGAAATAAAAATTTAACATTAAATTAACATTGAGGTTGCTTGTTACCATATTGCTTTGCATAGCTGTTTTTATGGAGGCTTTTTCGCAAGAGTTATCTTGGAAACAACTATGGGCATTTTCTCAGGTTTTTACTTCTAATGAACAAGTAACAAATTGGCAAAAAAAGTTAGAAAAAGATGCTCAAAGGCTTCATCGCAAACGGCTACGCTTCAAGAATGAAAAGGCTTTTTTGAGGTATTTATTTCACTTTTTACATCAAAAATATTTGAAAACTTACGAAAAAAACGCCTCTTGGCATCATATTTTTCAGAATGGTACTTACAACTGCGTAGGGGGGGTGGCACTTTTTGCCTATTTCCTTGAAAAAACAGATTTTGCCTATCAAATGTATGAAACAGATAACCACGTTTTTTTGTGTGTGATTGGCGAAGCAGGGGAGGTTTTTATGATAGAAACCACGGCATTCTTTTCGGAAGGTTTGCTTTCAAATGACTTAAAAATCGGAGATTTTGCTTATCTTTCTACTATTTCATTGGAAAATCTGGTAGGTATTTTTTACTACAATGAGGCAGTAAAAGCATATACAGATGAAAACTTTGTAGCCTCACTTTCTTTTGCCAACAAGGCTTATCAGTTTTATCCTTGCTTGCGAAACAAAGAAATATTTGTTTTGAGTAAAGAAAAGCTGGAAAAACAAGTGGTGTATCTGCCGAAATAAAAACATTTTTTGTACATTTTCTAAAAAATGCTTAACTTTGCCCAAATCAAATCGCTTTTATATGCAAGCAAGTCTTTTGTTTTTAGGATTACAGCCCACCGAGATTTTTCTCATAGTATTCGCTTTGCTACTCCTTTTTGGAGCAAAGAAAATCCCTGAATTGGCACGTGGGTTGGGGCGTGGTATTCGTGAGTTCAAAGATGCTACCAAAGAAGTAGAAAAAAACATTAAAGAAGAAATTTCCGAAACCCCCGCCAAAGAAAAATAAATTTTTCAACAGGCAGATTTTTTAGAGGCAGTTTGCTATAAGCAAATTGCTTTTTTATTGAAATTTTCTAAAATTTTTAAAAGCAGGTTTGAAAGGGTTTGCAGTTTGAGCTTCAAAATACCTTGCACACAAAAATTAGACTAACGCTATTTTAGGAGCAGTCTTTTCGTCTATATGAGCTTTTTTCTGCTTTCCAAAATAAAACCCGCAGGCTTTCGTTATATTTGTGTTTCCAAAATTCACTAAATCGTACAGAAATGAATAAAAATTTGGCAGTATCGCTTATTTTGAGCCTTGTTTCTTTGGGGGCAATTGCCCAACCTGACCGCTGGCAACAGCGTGTTCAGTATATTATGGAAATAGATATGGACGTGCAAACCAATCGTTTCAAGGGGAAGCAAAAATTAGTTTATTTCAACAATTCGCCTGATGTGCTTCATAAAGTTTTTTATCATTTGTATTTCAATGCTTTTCAGCCCAATAGCCTAATGGACGTCCGCTCGCGTACTATCGCAGACCCCGATACACGTGTGCGTGATAGAATCTTCAAGCTCAAAGAAAATGAAATGGGTTATCAGAAAATCCTTTCACTCAAACAAGACGGAAAGCCTTTGCAATATAAAGTAGAAGGTACAGTGCTGGAAGTAGAACTTGCCAAACCTATTGCTCCCAAATCGCAAGTAGTTTTTGAAATGGAGTTTGAGGCACAAGTCCCTATTCAAATTCGCCGTACAGGCAGAGATAATGCCGAAGGAGTACGCTATTCTATGGCTCAATGGTATCCTAAAATGGCTCAATACGACTATCAGGGTTGGCACGCTCACCCTTATATTGGTAGAGAATTTTATGGAATTTTTGGTGATTTTGATGTGAAAATTAGCATAGATTCTTCGTATATGGTAGCGGCAACGGGTGTTTTGCAAAATCCGCAAGAAATAGGCAAAGGCTACGATACCAAAGGCAAACCCGTAAAGCGTCCTAATTCACCCAAACTTACTTGGCAATTCAAAGCCAGCAACGTTCACGATTTTGTTTGGGCGGCAGACCCCGGATTTTTGCATACTATTCGCAAAGAAGCTGATTTACCCGAAATGCACTTTTTTTACAAAAATGAGCCTCAAATTGTAGAAAAATGGAGAGAGCTACCCAACTATATGGTTCGTTTTTTTAGAATTATGAACGAAAAGTTTGGCAAGTATCCTTACGAGCAGTTTTCTTTTATACAAGGTGGCGATGGTGGTATGGAATACCCTATGGCAACGCTCATTTTGGGCAGGCACAAAGAAATGGGAGGACTCGTAGGAGTTGCCGTTCACGAAGCCGCTCACAATTGGTTTTATGGCATTTTGGGAACTAATGAAAGTTTATATCCTTGGATGGACGAAGGCTTTACTACTTTTGCCGAAGATTACGTAATGGCTGAAATTATGGGCGTCAATAAAGAAAACCCTCATATTGATAGCTATCGAAGTTATTTTGCACTTGTAAAAGCAGGACAAAACGAGCCTTTAAGTACCCACGCCGACCACTACCGTACCAATAGAGCTTATAGTGTGAGTAGCTACTTTGCGGGTTCGGTTTTCTTAAATCAGTTGAGTTATGTTATCGGAAAAGAGGCTTTTGAAAAGGGAATGTTGGAATATTTTAATACCTGGAAGTTCAAACACCCCAATCCGAATGATTTTATACGTATTATGGAACAAGTTTCAGGTTTGGAATTGGATTGGTACAAAGAATACTGGATTTACACCACTAAAACTATTGATTATGGCATAAAAGCTGTAGTAAGCAAAGTAGGAGGCGAAACCGAAGTAACCTTGGAACGTAAAGGAGAGATGATTATGCCCATTGATGTATGGGTAAGCTACAAAAATGGCAAGAAAGAAATTTACAACATACCCTTAGATTTGATGAGAGGTGAAAAGAAAGAAAACATAAACAACATTCCTCTGATTTTAATTTCAGATTGGGGCTGGACTTACCCTGAATATACTTTCAAAATCCCTGCCAGCCTTGATGATATTGAAAAAATTGAAATAGACGCTACCGAAAGAATGGCAGATGTGGATAAAGCTAATAATGTGTATCCTTTTAAGAATGTTTCTTTGAAGGGGGAAAAGAAAAATTGATAAGTAAATTTCCGGCTTGGCACAAATATCTTTACGGGTATTTGTGCTTTTTTGTTTGGCAAATTCGGTTTAATTTGTAAATTGCCGTGCAAAAAGAAAAAATCAAAAATTATGGCTCTTGTAGAACTTCTGATGCCCAAAATGGGCGAAAGCGTTATGGAAGGAACTATCCTGAACTGGCTCAAAAAAGTTGGCGATAAAGTTGAACAAGACGAATCCATTTTGGAAGTAGCCACTGACAAAGTTGATACTGAAATCCCTTCTACCCACGCAGGAGTGTTGAAAGAAATTCTTGTCAAGGAAGGGGACGTAGTGCAAGTAGGCAAACCTATTGCTATCATTGATACAGGAGGAGGCTCTACCGAACCTACATCAAGCCCCGAAATAGAGGTGATTGCTAACCAAATTGCTGAAATTTCTGAAAAAATACAGGCTCAACCTGTAAGTAGCGAAGGGCGTTTTTATTCGCCTTTGGTGCTTAGCATTGCCAAAGAAGAAGGTATTTCAATGGCAGAACTGGAAACTATACAAGGTACGGGGCAAGAAGGCAGAGTTACCAAAAACGACATTTTGGCGTATGTAGAAGCTAAAAAATCTCAAAAAATAGCTCCACAGCCACAAGTTACTGAAACCAAAAAAGAACCTATTGTAGAGGCAAAGCCTATGGTAGAGGTAAAAATAAGCGAGCCTGTACAAGAACTTAAACCTGTGGAAACGAAAAAAACTTCTACGCCTGTGCCTATTTATGAGGGTGATGAGATTGTAGAAATGGATAGAATGAGGAAAATCATTGCCCAAAGAATGGTTGAATCCAAACATACAGCTCCTCACGTTACTTCTTTTGTAGAAGCCGATGTAACCAATCTGGTGTATTGGCGTAGAAAAGTGAAAGATGAAATGTTGCAGCGAGAAGGCGAAACGCTTACCTTTATGCCAATGTTTGTAGAGGCTATCGTGAAGGCTCTCAAAGATTATCCAATGATGAATATTTCTGTTGATGGCGACAAAATCATCAAGCGTAAGCAAATCAATATCGGAATGGCAGTAGCTTTGCCTAATGGCAATTTGATTGTACCTGTTATTCATAATGCCGATCAACTTAATTTGGTAGGGCTTACCAAGAAAATCAATGATTTGGCTCGTAGAGCAAGAGATAACAAACTCAAACCCGATGAACTTGCAGGCGGTACTTACACGGTTTCTAATGTTGGTTCTTTTGGTAATGTTTTGGGTACGCCTATTATTATGCAACCCCAAGTAGGCATTTTGGCTTTGGGAGCTATACGCAAAATTCCTGCTGTAATAGAAACACCTTTCGGCGATACTATTGGCGTAAGACATAAAATGTTCCTTTCTCATTCTTACGACCACCGTGTAGTAGATGGTGCTTTGGGAGGAATGTTTGTCAGACGCGTTGCAGACTATCTGGAAGAATTTGATTTGAACAAAAGTCTGTTTTAGTCTTTCGGCAAAAATAAAGCGATAATTTCACTGCAAGTGAAGTTATCGCTTTGCTATTGTATGAGGCTCATCATAAAAACTAAAAAATCCACAGAAACCGCTTTCTTTTAGGTTTCCCGAGTTTTTTTTCGGTGTAGGGTTGGAGTTGGGGAAGCATTTTTTCTTTGGGATAGCCGAGCTGATACGCCGAAAGAACATCTTGATGATATTCTTGCGGTGTTTTATTGAGCAAAAATTTCAGCTCTGCCACTCGGTAATGGTTTTCGGGGTTTTTCTCTTCTTGTTGGGCTAAAAAGGTATAATCGCAAAGTGCCTCTTCATAGCGTTTGAGCTGGTAGTACAAAAATGCTCTTTGGCGGAAGTATGAGAGGTCTTCGCCGTCTAAGGCTATGGCTTGTTCGGTATCTTGCAGGGCTTTGGAAAGATTTTTTTGCAAAATGTAATAAGTAGCTCTCTCAAAATACCATTCGGGGTTATCTTTGTCCAAATTTATTGCTTTACTGATAGCTTCTACGGCTTTGGGATATTGTTTGAGTTGGGCAAGACTATACGCATAGAGGCTATAATCTTGGGCGGTAATTTTTTTCTTGTCGGGCTGTTTGGAAAAATACATTTGCCACGCTTCGGTACTGGCTTGGTCTTTGCCTTGCTTAAATAAAATTTCGGCTTTGAGCTTATAGGCTTTCCAAAAACGAGGATTAAGAGCAAGTGTTTTTTTTACGTCTTCCAAAGCCTCTTTCCATTCTTCTTGCATAGCCCAAAAATTAGCCCTCAAAAAATAAATGTCAGCATCATTGGGTTTGAGGTCTATGGCTTTCTGATAGGCTCTGGAAGCCTCTTTTTTCTTACCCAATTCTTTGTAAGTTTCTGCCAGATGTACGTACAAAGAGGCTTGTAGGCTATCTTTGGGGGCTGTCTCTTCAAATTTTTCAAGATAATTTAAGGCTTTATTGTACTCTTGTAAGCCAAACCAACTAACCCCCAAGTACAAATCGTGTTCGCTATCTTTGTAGCCCAAACTATCGGCGGTAAGCAAATCGTTCAGGGCATTGTCATACTTTTTGAGTTGAACCCAAGATTTGGCTCTTTTGAAATAAGCCTCTGCTCTGCTGGAATCTGCCTTAATAGCCTTGTTGAACCAAGCAATAGCATCTTGATAGTTAGAGACTTCCCATTCGGCTTCACCTTGTTCTATCCATTGCTGTATCTGTTCGGAAGTATTGGGTTTGGCTTTTTTTTGGGCGAAAGCAAAATATACATCTGCAAGTATCAAGTAAAAAACAAAAGGTAAAAACCGCATAAAAAACATAAACCGATAGCGTTTCTGAAATGTTAATGTACAAAAAAAGTGCAAATCTGCAAAATTTGGCAAATAATTTGCTCAAAAATATTTGCTTTTCTTATGGATAGTCCTCAAACTCTATCTTTTATGAAAAAAATCTTTTGGATAGCTTTTTCTGTACTGATTTTGCTCAATGTGTATAGCGTTTTGAGCCAACAGAACTTGGATAGCAAAGTAATTTTGAAAGAAAAACTCATTCGTCAGAAATTACTGAAAAAGGGGTATGCTCCTTCTTACACGATTATTTCGGGGCATAGGAGCGAGGGTTTCAATAAAATTTTACCCCTTTCGGCAAAAAACTCTTTTCATTTGTATGGCAAAGCCATTGATTTCTGGCTTGGAGATATTAACCAAGACGGCAAAACCAATACCAAAGATGTAGATGATTTTGTGCAAGTAGTACGAGAAGTAGAAAACGAAAATCCTCAAATTATCGGAGGCATTGGGACATACAAAGGCAAGTTTTATTCAAAAATGATGGTGCATATTGACGTAAGAGGGTACAGAGCCTCGTGGAACTACTAAAAAAAACGCAAAAAACTTGTGTAATAATTTTTTTTATCCGAACTTAAAGGCTTGGTGCAAAAAATCAACCATAATTTTTGAACACAATGAAAAAAATAGGGCTTTTATTTAGCTTTCTTTTGTATAGCTTGCTGTTATTTGCCCAAGAACCTGTGGCTATTCCCGAAAAATTTGAAAAAATACAAGTAGGAAAGAAGTATTTGCGAATTTTTAAGGATAGCACTGCCTTTATGACTATCAAAGAGGTTTTGCAAAATACTGATAAATTTTTGCCTCCTAATGAAGAAAGCCCTAATTATGGATATAGCAAAGCGGCTTTTTTTGCAAAATTTCAGCTTCAAAACCCTCACAATCGTGAAAAGGAAATTTTTATAGAAATAGACTATGCCGTATTAGATGAGGTTCGTTTTTACGTTTTCAATGAAAATGGCGAAATAGTAAAAGAATTACAAACGGGAGATTGGTTGCCGTTCCGACAGAGAGATTTACAGACCAGAAATTTTGTTTTCCAAGTCAATTTACCCGCTTTTAGCACTTACAACGTGCTGATGCGTATCAAAAACGATAGCACTGTTTCATTTCCTATTTATGTATGGCAACCTGATAAGTTTATCCAAGCAGAAAGCCTTTCAATGTGGGTTTTTGGCATTTACTATGGAATAATGATAGTGATGTTGCTTTACAATTTATTTATTTACAGCGTACTCAAAGAAAGAAGTTACCTGCTTTATATTTTCAATATTTTAGCGATTTTACTTTTTCAATTTGCTTTCAACGGCATAGGCTTTCAATTCTTGTGGGGCAATTTTCCCGGCTTCAATCATTTTAATATGCCAATGGCGGCAAGTTTGCTTATTATTGCGGGGATAGCCTTTTCAAGAGACTTTTTGAGTACAGCTACCAAGCAAAAAGTTTTAGATAAAATTCTACTGATACTCATAGCGATTTCTCTGGTAGGTCTGATTTTATCTTTTGTACTTACGCAGCGTATTGTTTTAAGAGTTGCTACATTTTTTGTTTTACCAAGTTGTTTGGCTCTGCTGTATGGAGGATTTTCTTCGCTGAAAGCGGGTTTTCGTCCTGCACGCTTTTTTGTAATAGCTTGGATTGTGTATCTGATAGGTGCAATTTTGGTAGCTTTACGAGGTTTAGGACTTGCCCCCACAAGTTTTATTACAACGTATTCTATTCAGATAGGTTCGGCAATGGAAGTGATTTTGCTTTCTTTGGCTCTTGCCGATAAAATCAACACGCTTCGCCGAGAAATAGCTCAAAGAGCCTTGGAAAAAGAACGTTTGGAAAAAGAACAAGAGCGGGAGCGTAGAGAAATGATGGAGCAACAAAATGAAAAATTGGAGCAGTTAGTTGCCGCACGTACCCAAGAGCTTTACGAACAAAACAAACAAATTACGGATAGTATTCATTACGCCCAACGTATCCAGCAAGCTATTTTGCCTTCTAAAACACAACTTACACGCGTATTCCCCGAAGCCTTTATTTACTTTAAGCCTCGCGATATTGTGAGTGGCGATTTTTATTGGTTTGCCGAAAAAGATAATAAAGCCATCGTAGCGGTAGTTGATTGCACAGGACACGGCGTTCCTGGGGCTTTTATGAGTATGATTGGCAATACTCTGCTCAATCAGATTATTTTGGAAAGAGGGGTTACGCGTCCCGCTGAAATTTTGAACCAACTTCACGAAGAAATCAAATTTGCTCTCAAACAAGATGATTTAGCTGAAGAAAGTGCCCGAGACGGAATGGATATAGCCATAGTAGTTTTTCACGAATTGCATAATATTTTAGAGTTTGCGGGAGCGAATAATTCCTTGTATCTTATCAGAAATGGAGAGCTTGAGGAAATACCCGGCGATAGAATGGGGATTGGTGGCGTAAGAAAGTCCAATCAGGAGCATTTTCATAACCGAGTTATCAAATTAGGGGAAGTAGATACCTATGTTTATTTAGCTACTGATGGCTATGCCGACCAATTTGGTGGGGCAAAAGGTAGAAAGTTTTTAGGTAGTAATCTAAAAAAACTATTTGTAGAACTATCCAAAATGTCTAATTTCAAGGCTCAACACCTACACCTGAACAAAACAATGGAAGAGTGGAGGGGCGAAGAACGCCAACTTGATGACCAACTCATTATTGGGTTCAAAATTTCGGCGAATGCCAGCAGACAATTTGCCGAAACGCGTAAAGGCAAAGAATGGGCAGAACGTAAAACTACGCAACCCTTCAAATTTACAAGATGATAAAAAAAGCTATTGCTTTCGTTTTGACATATATTTTTTTTACCACCTTCGGCTTTACCCAGCAAGATAGTATTACCTACAAACCTAAACTTAAATTTCTGACAGATACTTTGCTTTTGGGTAAGCCCGTGCCTGTGGCTTTTTCTTTTGAATATCCTAAACATTGGCAGGTGGTTTTTCCTGATACAGCTTATCAATACAGCCCTTTTGAATGGCACAAAAAAGATTTCTTTCCTACCCAAACCCAAGGCTCAATTAGTAAAGATAGTGCTATTTTTTGGCTAAAAAGTTTTGAAATTGAGCCTGTACAAAAATTGCGTTTGCCAGCTTTTTACATACAACCCAATGGAGATTCTGTTTCAATTTTTTCTAACATAGACTCTATTTTTTTGAAGCAGTACATTCATTCTACTCGTTTAGATACCATTGCTCTCAAAGCAAATACGCAATATGCTGTACTGCCTACCAAACCCAATTTTCACGCTTGGGTGATAGGGCTGGTTACTTCCTTTTTTGTTTTGGCTATTGTTTGGCTTTTTTTTGGCGATTGGATAAAAAAACAAATCATTCTGCTCAATCTCAAACGAAAGCAAGTGCTTTTTGAAGATAACTTTGAGAAAGAAATGCTTAAAATTCGTACCCGAAAGCGACTGAAAGATATTGAGCAAGCTCTTATACTTTGGAAAAAACATTTAGAACAAATTGAGGGAGAGCCGTATAGCTCATTTACTTCCAGCGAAATTGTTGAAGTGTTGCAAATAGAAAAACTTGCCGAAAGCCTGCAAAACATTGATAGAGCTATTTACGGAACTATCGTGGAAGAGAGTTTGGATAAAGATTTGGCTTTTCTCAAAGCTCTTGCCAAAGAACGCTATCGCCTCAAAAAACAAGTCATCAAAAATGGTTAATCTTGTGCAAAAAGTCTTTAACTTTGCCAAAAAACGCTTATGAGCCTACTGCTTACCAACTGCCAAATTATCAATGAAGGTAAGATTTTTTCAGCGGATATTCTGATAAAAGATGGTTTCATTGAAAAAATTGCCCCACAAATTTCTGCTCATTTAGCCCAAAAGGTGATTGATGTAGCAGGAAAAGCTCTCTTGCCCGGTGTAATTGATGACCAAGTGCATTTTCGCGAGCCTGGGCTTACTCACAAGGCTACTATTTATACTGAAGCCAAAGCCGCCGTGGCAGGAGGAACAACAACTTTTATGGAAATGCCCAATACCGTTCCCAATGCCCTTACCCAAGAGCTATTGGCTCAGAAATATGAAATAGCTCGTCAGACTTCTCTTGCCAATTATTCTTTTTATATGGGAACTTCCAACGACAATTTGGAAGAAATCCTCAAAACCAATCCTCGTGATGTGTGTGGCGTAAAAATATTTATGGGCAGTTCTACGGGAAATATGCTCGTGGATAATCCCAAAACTTTGGAAGCAGTATTTAGCCAAAGCCCTATGCTGATAGCTACTCATTGCGAAGATGAGGAAACAATCCACAAGCAAAGCGAAATATACCGAAATAAATACGGCGACAATGTTCCTGCCGCTTGCCACCCCGAAATTCGTAATGTAGAGGCTTGCTTGAAATCTTCAAAATTTGCCGTAGAACTTGCTAAAAAATACAATACCCGCCTGCACGTGTTGCATATTACTACTGCCGATGAAGTAGCACTTTTCCGAAATGATATTCCTTTGCACCAAAAACGTATTACTTCCGAAGTGTGTGTGCATCATTTGTGGTTCAATAAGCAAGATTATGAGCGTTTGGGGCATCAAATTAAGTGTAACCCTGCTATCAAGGAGGCTTATCATCAAGAGGCTCTTTGGCAGGCACTTCTGAACGATAACTTTGATGTAATAGCCACCGACCACGCCCCTCATACTTGGGACGAGAAATCGCAAAACTACTGGAAAGCCCCTTCAGGTCTGCCACTGATACAATTTTCCTTGCAAATGATGTTGGAGTTTTACAAACAAGGCAAAATTTCTTTGGAAAAAATTGTAGAAAAAATGTCGCATAACGTAGCTGTTTGCTTTCAAATAGAAAAACGCGGCTTTATTCGTGAAGGCTATTGGGCAGATTTGGTTGTGGTGGATTTAGAAAAACCTTGTGCGGTAAAAAAAGAAAATTTACTCTATAAATGTGCTTGGTCGCCTTTGGAAGGATATACTTTCCAAACTTCGGTAGAAAGTACAATTGTTTCGGGGCATCTGGTGTATCATCAGGGCGTATTTGATGAAAGCAAAAAAGGCGAAAGATTGCTGTTTGAAAGAAATTGAGTAGGATAATTATGCGAAAAAAAAAGCAGAACAAAATAATACTTGAAAAAATATTCATAGAAAAACCTGTTGCTGAGGGGCGTTGTTTGGCTCGTTATGAAGATAGGGTGATTTTAGTAGAGGGCAATATCGCCCCGCAGGATATTGCAGACCTTGAAATTTTTAAGAAAAAATCTAATTATTGGCTGGCTAAACCTACGCATATTCATCAGCCCTCACCTTTTCGTCAGGAGCCTTTTTGTAAGCATTATGGCGAGTGCGGAGGTTGTAAATGGCAACATCTACGCTATGAAAAGCAATTGGAACAAAAACAACAAGAAGTAATAGATGCCCTTGAAAGGATTGCCAAAGTGCCTTTTCCTGCTGTAAAACCAATTTTGGCTTCCCCGCAAACACAATTTTATCGGAATAAATTGGAATTTACTTTTTCCAATAGTCGTTGGCTTTCTAATCAGGAAATTGCCACAGGTCAGATTTTTGAAAAAAATGCTTTAGGCTTTCACGTTCCTGAACGCTTTGATAAAATCGTAGATATAGAAACCTGTTATTTGCAAGATGATTTTTCCAATCAAGTTCGGAATAGTTTGCGAGATTTTGCCCTAAAGCAGAATTTTAGCTTTTATGACCTCAAAAGTCATAGAGGCTTTCTGAGAAATTTGGTTGTTCGCAATACCAATACGGGGGAGTGGCTTGTACTTGTAATTTTTGCAGAAAAGAACTTGCCTGCCATTGAGCAAACAATGCGGTTCTTGCAGGAGAGATTTCCGCAAATTACTTCTTTGCAATATGCTATCAATCAGAAAAAAAATGATAGCTATCACGACCAAGAAATTCAAGTTTTTGCGGGAAAATCTTATATCAGGGCTACAATGGAAGATTTGGAGTTTCGTATCAGTCCCAAATCTTTCTACCAAACCAATTCTGAGCAGGCTTACAGGCTCTATTGTGTGGCAAGAGATTTTGCAGACTTGCAAGGCGATGAAGTGGTGTATGACCTCTATACGGGTACAGGCACAATTGCTAATTTTGTGGCTCGTAAAGCCAAAAAAGTGATAGGTATTGAGTATGTTCCTGATGCCATTGAAGATGCAAAGATAAATTCGGAAATAAACGGCATAAGCAATACTGAATTTTTTGCAGGAGATATTAAAGATTTGCTCAACGAAAATTTTGTACAAAAGTACGGAAAACCTGATGTAATTATCACAGACCCGCCCCGAGCGGGTATGCACGAAAGCGTAGTGAAAACCATTTTAGAACTAGAGCCACAAAAAATTGTATATGTAAGTTGCAACCCTGCTACTCAAGCTCGTGATGTGGCAATGCTTGCCGAAAAATACCAAATTACGGCTGTGCAACCTGTGGATATGTTTCCGCATACTTATCACGTAGAAAATGTTTTGCAAATGAAAAGAAAAGTAAAGTTTTAGGGGGGAATTTCTGAAGTCGTAATATTATTTACGTTCCAAAGATTCATCGTTTGATGTTTAAGCCTTTAAGGGCTTTATCTCTCATTTTTTCTTTCTCTATCCGACATCTTTTTTCTAAAATCCTGTTTCCTGTATCTTACTTCCAATTCATCTTGTCTTTTTCGGAAAAATTACTTATCATTGCATAGTTTTACACCAAACCTTTCGCTATGGCTACTAAAACCATTCTTTTGATAGAAGATAACGAAGAAATTCGTGAGAATACAGCCGAAATGCTGGAACTTGCAGGCTATCGGGTACAAACTGCCGAAAATGGTAAAATAGGAGTAGAGAAAGCTCTTGCCGAAAAGCCTGATTTGGTAATCTGCGATATTATGATGCCCGTAATGGACGGATACGGGGTTTTACAAATTTTTATGCACAACCCTGAACTCTCACCTATTCCGTTTATATTTCTTACCGCTAAAACGGAGCGTTCTGATATTCGTAAAGGTATGGAAATGGGGGCAGACGATTATCTGACCAAGCCCTTTTCGGAAGCAGAGCTATTGGGAGCGGTAGAAAGTCGTCTCAAACGCAATGAAAATCTGAAAAAAAATACGACCACCGAACCCGAATTTGAAGCCTTTTGGAACGAAACTAAAGCCGATTCTGAGCTACAATCATTGATTTCGGATAGAAAAATTTTTCATTTTAAGAAAAAGCAAATCATTTATGCCGAAGGCAATGAGGCAAATAAATTGTATTATGTGCAGAAAGGCAAAATAAAGACCTATCAATCTACTGCCGATGGCAAAGAGTTTATTACGGCTATTTTTTGTGAAGGAGATTTCTTTGGTTACATACCTATATTAGAAGATACACCACATACCGATACTGCCGAAACCTTGGAAGAGAGTGATTTGGTCGCTATCCCTAAAAATGAATTTCTGACCATTTTGCATAAAAAGCAAAGCGTAGCACAGAAATTTATCCGTATGCTGGCTGGGGCGGTGGCAGAAAAAGAAAAATTCCTGACCTCAATGGCATACAATTCTTTACGTAAGCGTATTGCCGAAACTTTGGTAATGCTAAACGAAAAATATAAAAATCAGGCGGGAATGTATATTTCCCGTGATAACTTGGCTTCGGTGGTGGGTACAGCAACCGAATCGCTTATTCGTACATTGAGCGATTTTAAGCAAGAAGGCTTAATTGAAATTCAGGAAGGGAAAATTGTCTTGAAAAACCCGCAGAAACTCGCAAGTTTGAAATATTAAGCAAAAAAGCGATAACATCATTTCATATGTTATCGCTTTTTTTAGTTTAATCAGTAAAGGCTTTTTCAAAGATTTGAGTGAGGGAGTACTCTTCCATTTCTTCCAAAGTTACGGTATCTACTATATCCAGAGCCGCACCTGCCTTCGTGAGGTCATCGTCGAGGGTTTTAAGAAAATCGGTAGCGGCGGGGTCTGTGCCTACTTGGATAAAAGAAATAGCCAGCTCACTTCTATCCTTGATTTTATGCGACATTTTCGCTATTGCCTGAGCAACCGTTTCACGATTATCAGGTTCGCCATCAGTAACTACCAGCACCAATTCGGGTTCGGTACTGCCTTTGGCTTTGCGGTCTGCAATTTGGCTAAACAAATCTTCCAATACTTCCCCTAATTCTGTACCTCCTCCGGGTTCGTTTTCGTCATAGATTTCCGTAACTTTGGCGGCAGTTACTTTCTCATATTTTTTGAAACGCCCCGCAAACATATACAAGGTCATTCCTTCGGGGTCTTTCTGTTCGGCTTTGTAGGCAAGAGCTGTGATAGCTTCTTTGCAAGCCTCCCAGCGAGAACGTCCATTTTTTTGGTCGCGTATGGTCATTGAGCCACTTTTATCCAGTATAAGCGTACATTTCATAAATTTTATGCAAAAGTTTGACTTGCTATTTTATACAAAACATTTGAAACCACCAAAAAAAGCGATTTATTTGCGTGTAATTTTTTCAATAAAAAACTGATTATCAGAGTTTAATAAAAAAAACTATACTTTACTGACTGCTACTTTTACTTTGAGTTCGTCAATTTCTACTTCATCGGCATTACCATTAAGGGTGGGTGTCAAGCCAAAAACAACGGCTTGCACTTCGCCTGCGATATAATCTTTGTGCTTTTCAAGAGCAGTGTCAATTTCGGGAGTACTGCGTTCAATAAACACCTGGATTTTATCAGCTACTTCCAAGTTCTTTTCTTTGCGTAAATTTTGCAAACGATTTACCATTTCGCGAGCAATGCCTTCGTAACGCAAGTCGTCTGTAACCGTAATATCCAGAGCCACCGTAAGACCTTTTTCGCTTAGCACCGACCAGCCTGCAATTTCACTTGCTTCAATAATTACATCGTCCATTGTGAGTGTAATGAAACCATCTGAAATTTGAGCTTCAAAAAGTCCTTCACGCTCCAATTGATTTATATCGGCTTGGCTAAAATTCTGAATAATGCCAGCTACTTCCTTCATTTTAGCCTTGTAAATCTCGCCCAAACGCTTAAAGTTCGGCTTGATTTTCTTAACAAGCACCCCCGAAGTATCATCAACGTATTCAATGGCTTTGATATTTACTTCTGTCTTGATGAGTTCGGCTACCTGACTGATTTGCTCTTTCAGTTTAGGATTTAGCACAGGAATAAGAATACGGCTCAAAGGCTGTCTTACCTTGATTTTTTCTTTTTTACGCAAGGCGTGTGTGAGTGAGCAGATTTGTTGAGCCAGCTCCATTTTTTGCTCTAAATCTTTATCAATGAGCTTTTCGTTGGCTTTTTGCCAGTTTGTGAGGTGTACAGAAACCTCACCTCCCAGCCTCCTCTCCAAAGGAGAGAAGTAGTTTCCAGCTTCCTCTTCTTTGGGGGCAGTTAAGTTTCTATACAAGAAATCGGCGTAAAAAGGGGCAATAGGCGACATCATTTGGGAAACCACTTTCAAACACTCAAAAAGAGTTTCATAAGCGGCTTGCTTATCGGCTGTCATTTCGCCTACCCAAAAACGCTTCCGAGAAAGACGTACATACCAATTGGAAAGATGTTCTGTTACAAAATCGCTCACGGCACGAGCGGCTTTGGTAGGTTCGTACTCTTCGTAAGCCTTTTCTACTTCTAAAATGGTTGTTTGCAGTTTGGAAATAATCCATTTGTCAAGTTCAGAAGCATTTTGGGGGAGTTCAAAATTTTGTTTTTTAGGAATAAATCTATCCAGATTGGCATAAAGAGCAAAGAAATTGTAAGTATTGTGTAGCGTACCAAAAAATTTATTTCGTACTTCTACTACGCCGTCCAAATCAAATTTCAGATTATCCCAGGGGTTGGCGTTTTCAACCATATACCACCGCACTGTATCGGCACCGTATTTTTCAAGGGTTTCAAAAGGATTGATAACATTGCCTTTGGATTTGGACATTTTTTCGCCATTTTTATCCAAAACCAAACCTGTGGAAACTACATTCTTGAAGGCAACGCTATCAAAAAGCATCACAGCAAGAGCGTGAAGGGTAAAAAACCAGCCCCTTGTCTGATCAACCCCTTCGGAAATAAAATCGGCGGGGAATTGCTTCACTCTTTGCCCTTCTTCTTTGGAAAGTGGAGAAAAAGGATAATGCCATTGAGCATAGGGCATAGCTCCGCTATCAAACCAAACATCAATCAAATCTGGCTCACGATACATTTTTTCGCCTTTTTCAGAAACTAAAACAATTCTATCCACATAAGGTCGGTGCAAATCGGGCAGTTCGGTAGGTTGTTCTAAACCTAAAACTTGATTTGCTTTTTCTATTTCTGATTTTAATTCGGCAAGTGAGCCAATACATTTTTCTTCGCTTCCGTCTTCGGTTCGCCAAATAGGCAAGGGCGTACCCCAATAGCGTGAGCGTGATAAGTTCCAATCTACCAGATTTTCCAACCAACTGCCAAAGCGTCCCGTTCCTGTACTTTCGGGCTTCCAGTTGATAGTCTTGTTGAGTTCTACCATTCTATCTTTGAGGGCAGTGGTACGAATAAACCAACTATCCAAAGGATAGTACAAAACAGGTTTGCCTGTACGCCAACAATGCGGGTAGCTGTGCAGATATTTTTCTACTTTGAACGCTTTGTTTTCTTCTTTGAGAATAATAGAGATAATAACATCAGTAGATTTGTAATTTTCCAGCTTTTCGTCTTCGGAAAGATAATTTTTTACGTAAAAATCATTTTCTCCAAATTCTTTATGCGTTTTGATGCTGTACTTTTTAATGCCTTCGGCTAAATGCTTGCCTACTTCTTTGACAAACTTTCCTTTTTTATCTACAAGTGGCGAGAGTTTGCCGTTTTCGTCAAGTACCAGCACCGAAGGTACGCCATTGGCTTTACACACACGGAAGTCGTCAGCCCCAAACACCGAAGCCGTATGCACTACGCCTGTACCATCTTCGGTAGTTACAAAATCGCCTGCAATTACCCTGAAAGCATTTTTCTGCAAATCTTCATTGCATACATAAGGCATTAGTTGCTCGTAGCGAATTTCCAGCAGGTCTTTTCCCTGAAATTCTTTTACAATTTCAAAAGGAAGGAGTTTATCGCCTGCTTTGTAGTCGGAAAGTTTGAGGTCTTTGGCTTTATCAGAAAAATATTTGGGTACTAAATCTTTGGCTAAAACTACCGAAACAGGCTTGTGCGTGTAAGGGTTGAAGGTTTTAATTTTGACATAGGTAATTTGCTCGCCTACTGCCAAAGCACAATTGGAAGGCAATGTCCAAGGGGTGGTTGTCCAAGCTAAAATACGGACATCTTCGCTTTCCGTTTCAAAGAGAAAAGAGGATTTTTCATTCAAAATAACCTTAAATTGTGCAACAATTGATGTATCGGAAACATCTTGGTAGGTGCCTGGGTAATTTAGCTCGTGAGAGCTTAAACCCGTACCTGCGGCGGGTGAATAGGGTTGCACCGTGTAGCCTTTGTAGAGCAAACCTTTTTCGTAGAGTTTTTTGAGCAGATACCAAAGGCTTTCTATGTAAGTGTTTTCATAGGTAATGTAAGGATTTTTCAAATCTACCCAATAGCCCATTTTTTCGGTAAGGTCGTTCCATTGGTCGGTATACATCATTACGGTTTCTCGGCACTTTTGGTTGTAATCTTCAATAGAAATTTTTACACCAATATCTTCTTTCGTAATGCCCAAAGCCTTCTCTACTTGCAACTCTACGGGCAAGCCGTGTGTATCCCAACCACCTTTACGCTCTACACGAAAGCCTTTGAGGGTTTTGTAACGGCAAAAAATATCTTTAATGGTGCGAGCCATTACGTGATGAATACCGGGTGTTCCATTGGCAGAAGGAGGTCCTTCATAGAAAACAAATTCAGGGGCTTTTTCTCTTTGAGCTATGGATTTTTCAAAAATATGGTTTTCTTGCCAAAATTTCAGCACATCTTGGGCTACTTCGGCGTAATGCAAATTTTTGTGTTCGGGATACAACATAACCAAATCAAATTAAACATTCAGAGCTGATTGGAGAGGCAAAATTAGGAAAAAATTGTAAGTCTGCAAATTACAATTCTGTTTTGAGGGGTTATTATCCTACTTTGTAATTATTTACGTTCAAAAAGTTTAAGTGTTCAAGCGTTTGAGATAAAAGCTAAATATCCAAATGTTCTAAATCCTGTTTCCTTACCGAAAACTATACCTAAACAATTATCCTACTTTTTATTTTACCCCTATCGCAAAATAGTCCAAATATTTACAAATTTTTTTTGATATGTTTTTGGTTTTTTCGTCTAAAATGTTGAACTTGTAAGAGTTTTTTAAGAAATCAAAACAAAATTCTAATGGAAAATCTATTTCAAAACCTAACAGGGCTATTGCAGGGCGATACGCTCAAAAATATGGCTCAACAATTTGGCGTAAATGAAGAAACGGTTCAGAAAGTGGTGGCTATGGGCTTACCTATGATAATCGGCGGTTTGAATAAAAATGTTCAACAAGAAGAAGGAGCAAAGTCTTTGGATAAAGCCCTTGAAAAACACGATGGAAGCCTTCTGAACAACATTACTTCGGCATTGGCAAGCAACTCTCAAAATATTATCCAAGACGGAATGAAAATTTTGGGACACGTTTTGGGCAATACCCAGCAAAATGCTCAAAACCAAATCAGTAAAACTTCGGGAGTGAGTATGGAAACCGTAGGCAATATTCTGGCTACTGCCGCTCCTATTGTTTTGAGCTTCTTGGGGCAACAGAAAAAACAGCAAGGTTTAGATGTAAAAGGAGTAGTAAATATTGTAAATACTACGGCACAGCAGGCCCCTCAGCAAGAAATGAGCCTTGTACAAAAGTTTTTGGATAGAAATGGTGATGGCAATATCTGGGACGATGTTGTGGATATTGGTTCTAAATTTATGAATAGCTTTTTCAGCAATAAAAACGAGAAAAAATAAAATCTTTTTGGCTAAATGCTTATATTGCCAACAAATTCTGAAAATGAGTTTGTTGGCTTTTTTACAAAGATATGAGAGTTTTACAATTACTATTTTTTTCGGCTTTGTTCGCTTCTTGCCGCATTTACAACCAAAATATAATGTTCAAAACCAACGGCGATTTGATTTACGACAAGATGCTTCTTGCCAAAATGAACGCCGAGGACAACTATCGTATTCAGCCTTTTGATAGATTGGTTTTTCGTCTTTACAGCAATCAGGGGCAACTTATTCAGTATATTGGTGCGTTGGAAGGGATAAATCCGCCAGACCCTACCACAGGCACAGGCAACCCTAATTTACTAAACCAACAGCAACAACAGCAAAATCCTAATAATCCTGTAAATTTTACAGCTTACACCGTACAAGTAGATGGCAATGTATATTTGCCTGTGGTGGGGGCAGTACCGCTGGAAGGACTTACGGCTCGCCAAGCCGATAGTTTGCTTTCTATTAAATATGCGGTTTTGTATAAAAATTGCTTTGTCAGAACGCAGTTTCTCAATAAAAGAGTAATTGTTTTCAAAGGGGCAAAGGGCGAAGTAGTGCCTCTGCTCAATGAAAATACTACACTTGTAGAAATTTTGGCTCAGACAGGCGGTATGCCCAACGATACACGTGCTACCAATATCCGTCTGATACGTGGCGACTTGAAAAACCCGAATGTTTTTGTGATTGACCTCTCTACTGTGGAAGGAATGAGAAGGGTTAATTTGCAACTACAGCCCGATGATATTATCTATGTAGAGCCTATTCGTAAAACCTTCATAGAGGCGGTTAGTGATGTTTCGCCTGTTATTAGTCTTGTTACGAGTATGGCAACTTTTGTGCTGACTATATTCTTACTGACGCGTTAGTTTGCGTTGTTCCAAGAAGTCTTGTAGTATAATGGTCGCACTGATTTTATCCAAATTTCCTGTTTCTTTGCGGCGGTCTTTCTTTTTGCTACCTGCCGAAAGCATTGTTTGCATAGCCATTTTGCTCGTAAAACTCTCATCTACAAAAAAAATCGGTATTTGAGGAAATTTGCTTTCAATTTTGCTAACGAAACTTTCTATGGCGAGCGTTCTTTCGTTCTGAATGGTAGCATTGGGTTTGCCAATTACAAAAGCCTCAACTTGTTCTTTTTGCAAATATTTTTCTAAAAAATCAAAAATTTCGCTTGTAGCTATGGTTTCCAGAGCCGTAGCAATGATTTGCTCATTGTCCGTAACGGCAAGTCCTACTCGTTTGGAGCCATAATCTATGGCAAGAATACGGGGCATAAAATTGGGAGTTTTGTGCTAATAATGTGAGCCTGAAAATAAAATTTTTGATAAGTTTTTGCAAAAAATTGGGCGATAAGTTATTTTTTTGTAGCTTACGCCTGAAAACTTAATCCCATTATTTTATGGAAGAATTAGTAAAAAAACTTGTCGCCGAAGCAGGCATTACAGAAGAGCAAGCCAAAAAAGCTGTAGAAATTTTCAAAAAAGAAGCCCAACAAGAGGGTTTTATGGAAAAGCTCGGCGATTGGGCGGAAGATGCCAAAGAAAAATTGGAGGATTTGGCAGAAGAGGCGGGAGAGGCTCTGGGTAAAGCCAAAAATTTTGTAACAGGGGTGTGGAATAAAATGACAGGCGGCGAAGAGAAAGAAAAGAAACAAGCTGAAGAGAAAAAGGAAGAGGAGAAAAAATAAAAAAATCCAAAAAAGTTTTTTATTTGCCAAAAAATCTCTAATTTTGCGTCCTTAATTAGAGCAAGGTGGATATTTTGCAAGAATATACCATTGAAATTGCCCGACTTCAAAATAAAGATTATCATTACTCTTGGAGTGGAAATGATGCTTTTTTTGAGTCTTTTGAAGAGGCTTTGGTGCAGAAAGGCAATTTTGAGGCGAAAATGAGACTTCGAAAATCTGACGCTCTTTTGCAGTTAGATTTTGATATTCAGGGAAATCTGGAACTTGTATGCGATAGAAGTTTGGATAGCTTTTTGTACCCTTTCCAAACCCAAGGCAAGCAAGTCTTGCAGTTTTCCGACCACAACGAAGTGCTTGACGATGAGTTTGAACTTATTGCCAAAGGTACGCCGCAAATCAATGTAGCTCAATATATTTACGAGCTAATTATGCTTGCCGTACCAATGAAAAAACTTCACCCTCGTTATCAAGAAAAAACTAACGAAGGGGACATCAAGCTCGTGTATAGCAGTGAAGAAAAGGAAATACAAAAAGAAACAGAAGAGAAAAATGCAGAAATAGACCCTCGTTGGGCAGAACTAAAAAAACTTTTAGAGAATAAAAAATCATAAACCCAAAATCTTACGACTATGCCACATCCTAAGCGAAAAATATCAAAAACTCGCCGAGATAAGCGTAGAACGCACTATAAAATTACGGCTGTGCCTCTTACTACCTGCCAAGAAACAGGAGAAGTTCACGTAATGCACCGTGCTTACGTTGTAGATGGCAACTTGTATTATAATGGCAAATTGATGATTGAAGGCTACGAAAAAGTGTAAATTTTTTCACCTTTAATGCTTTGAGTAGCCTTATGAAAATTGCCATTGATGCAATGGGAGGCGACTTTGCCCCCCAAGCTACCGTAGAAGGTGCTGTACTTGCGGCAAAAAAGTTTTCAGATGCACAAATCCTACTGATTGGCAAGCAAGAGGAAGTTCAAGCCTTGCTAAATCAGTATGGCAGAGCATCTAATTTGCAAATTATTCACGCCGAAGAGGTAATTGAAATGGGCGAACACCCCACCAAAGCCCTTCAACAAAAGCAAAAATCTAGTATTGCGGTAGGGTTTTACCTTCTGCAAAATCAGAAAATTGATGCCTTTTGTGGTGCGGGCAATACAGGGGCAATGATGGTAGGAGCTTTGTTTAGCATCAAAGCCATAGAAGGTATTTTTCGCCCGCCTATCATTAGCCACGTTCCACAACTCAATGGCAAAACAGCTCTTATTTTAGATGTAGGGGCTAATACCGACTGCAAACCCGAAGTGCTTGCTCAATTCGCCATTTTAGGAAAAATTTATGCCGAAAACGTTTTGCAAATTGCAAACCCCCGCGTAGCCCTGATGAACGTAGGCGAAGAGGAAGGTAAAGGCAATTTGCAAGTAAAAGAAGCCTACAATCTTATCAAAGAAAACAAGCAACTGAACTTTACAGGCAACGTAGAAGGTCGAGATATTTTCTTTGATAAAGCCGATGTAATAGTTTGCGATGGCTTTGTGGGCAACGTGATACTCAAAATGGCTGAATCTATTTACGATATTGCTCAAAAACAGCAAATCAACGATAATTTCCTCAATCAACTCAATTACGAAGCTATTGGCGGAAGCCCTATTTTAGGCTTGAATGGAAATGTTGTTATCGGACACGGCATTTCTTCGGCTGTGGCTATTCAGAATATGATAGGCATAGCCAAAAAAATGGCAGAAAGCCAAGTTCATCTAAAAATCAAAAACGCTTTTCACGCTTAATATTACGTATGCTATGCAAATAAGAGCCGCTATTACAGGAATTGCTACCTATGTTCCTGATGATGTACTCACTAATCAAGATTTAGAAAAAATGGTAGATACCACCGATGCGTGGATTACCGAAAGAACAGGTATCAAAGAAAGGCACATCTTGAAAGGCGAAGGATTAGGAACTTCTTATATGGGTGCAAAAGCGGTTCAGGCTCTTTTAGAAAAAACAGGTACTTCCCCCGACGAAATAGAGTTGCTGATTTGTGCTACGGCTACTGCCGACTTTGTTTTTCCCGCTACTGCCAATCTCATTGCCAACGAGGTAGGTATCAAAAAAGCCTTTCATTACGACGTAATGGCGGCTTGTTCGGGATTTATTTATGCTCTGCACACAGCTTCCAAATTCATAGAGTCAGGCACATACAAAAAAGTAATTGTAGTAGGTGCCGATAAAATGTCCTCTATCATTGATTACACGGACAGGGCTACTTGCATTATTTTTGGAGATGGGGCAGGGGCAGTTTTGCTGGAGCCTACTACCGAACATTTGGGCATTATTGATGCTTGGATGCGTTCTGATGGAGCAGGCTGGGTACATTTACACCAAAAAGCAGGAGGCAGTCGCAGACCACCTACCCACGAAACCGTAGAAAAACGTGAGCATTTCGTTTATCAAGAAGGGGCAGTAGTTTTCAAACACGCTGTACAAGGTATGGCAGAGGCTTGCCTCAATGTAATGGAAAGAAACAACTTACAATCTTCCGATATAGATTGGCTGGTGCCACACCAAGCCAACAAACGCATCATTGATTCCACTTACCAAAGAATGGGGCTTCCTGCTGAAAAAGTAATGCTCAATATTCACAAATACGGAAACACTACCAATGCTACCATTCCTTTGTGCCTTACCGACTACGAAAGTCAGCTTCGTAAAGGACAAAATCTTATCCTTGCCGCTTTTGGCGGGGGCTTTACTTGGGGAGCTATCTATCTCAAATGGGCTTACGACCCTGTATAAAACTTCTAATTGTATTCATAATTGAAAAGGGGAGTTTGCTAAAATAAACAAAATTGATTAGTTTGCAATAGACAAAATTTTACTTTAAGTCTATGAATTATGGCTAATCAGAACCCGGAACAAATAGCACGAGACAATATTGACCGCCAACTGCAGGCCTGCGGCTGGGTGATACAGTCTAAATCAAAAATTAATTTGAATGCCGGTGTGGGTGTGGCTGTCAGAGAATATCAAACGGATGTCGGTCCTGCGGACTATGTGCTATTTGTTGACGGAAAACCGGTTGGCATCATAGAAGCCAAGCGGGAAGAAGAAGGACACAAACTCACCGTGCACGAAGCCCAGGCTGAAGACTACGCCACGGCAAAACTCAAATACCTGAACAATGAAAAACTTCCCTTCGTGTATCTGAGCACAGGCGAAGTAACCACCTTCACCGATTTCAGAGACCCTAAACCAAGAGGCAGAAATATATTCACTTTTCACCGGCCTGAAACCCTGCGTGATTGGCTCAAAAAAACCAAATCCCTTCGGGCTGCCTTACAAGATTTGGGCGATTTGCCCACCGATGGATTGCGGGACTGCCAGATAAACGCCATTACCAATCTCGAAAAATCATTCAAACAAAATAAACCGAGAGCACTGATACAAATGGCTACCGGTTCGGGCAAAACGTTCACCGCCATAACATCGGTGTATCGTTTGCTGAAACTAAAAGACGATAACAACAACAATGTAGTAAGGCGTATTCTTTTTTTGGTGGACACCAAAAACCTGGGCGAACAGGCAGAACAGGAATTTATGAGCTATCTGCCCAATGACGACAACCGCAAGTTTACAGAACTCTATGGCGTGCATCGCTTAAAATCCAGATACATTCCCGAAGACAGCCATGTGTACATCAGCACCATCCAACGCTTGTATGCGGTGCTGAAAGGACAAGACCTTGACGAAAGTGCCGAAGAAGAAAACCCCAATGAGCGGTGGCAACCCAAAGAGGTGCCGCCCGTAGAATACAACGAAAAACTACCAATTGAATTTTTCGACTTTATCTTTATTGACGAATGCCACCGCAGCATTTACAACTTGTGGATGCAGGTGCTCGATTACTTCGATGCCTTTCAAGTGGGACTAACAGCCACGCCCGATGCCCGCACTTTTGCTTACTTCCAACAAAATCTGGTTTCGGAATATTCGCACGAAATGGCGGTAGCCGATGGCGTAAACGTGGGCTATGATGTGTATTTGATTGATACCAAAATTACTCAACAAGGAGCCAAGCTTTGGAAAGGTGCTTATGTGGAGCACCGAGAACGCCTTACCCGCAAAAAGCGATTGGAACTGCAGGACGAAGACGAAGAATATTCAGCCAAACAGTTGGATAAAGACATCGTGAATCCAAACCAAATTCGTTTGGTTATCCGAACCTTCAAGGAGCATTTGCCGCAAATGTTTCCCGACCGATACGATGACAAGGGAAATTTTGAAGTGCCTAAAACCCTCATTTTCGCCAAAACCGATAGCCACGCTGACGATATTATTCAGATTGTACGCGAAGAGTTTAACGAAGAAAACCGCTTTTGCAAAAAAGTAACCTATCGGGCCGATGAAGACCCTAAATCGGTATTGGCTCAATTCCGTAACGATTATTATCCCCGCATTGCCGTTACGGTAGATATGATTGCCACAGGCACTGACGTGAAGCCGCTGGAATGCTTGCTCTTTATGCGAGATGTAAAAAGCCGAAACTACTTTGAGCAAATGAAAGGACGCGGAACCCGCGTCATCAGTTTTGACGATTTGAAAAAAGTTTCGCCTTCGGCAAAAATCACCAAAGACCATTTCGTAATTGTAGATGCCATTGGCGTAACCAAAAGTTTGAAAACCGACAGCCGACCTTTGGAGAAAAAGCCCGGTGTGCCGCTGAAAGATTTATTGGGTGCTGTGGCGGTGGGGGCAAGAGACGAAGATTTATTCACTTCTTTGGCAAACCGCCTCACCCGCTTAGACAAACAACTCACCGAAAAAGAAAAGAAAACCTTTGAGGAAAAATCGGGCGGCAAATCGCTTACGCAAGTGGTGAAAGACCTGCTGAACGCCTACAACCCCGATACCATTGAAGCCATTGAACAACAAGTAAGAGATGAAAAAAGGGGCGAAGCTCCGGCAGTTATTGAAGCGGAAATAAACAAACAATTAGAAAACCTGCGAAACCAAGCCGCCAAAGTATTTACCGGAGAACTAAACGAATACATTGAAAATGTGCGAAGGGCACACGAACAAAAAATTGACCTGCTGAATCCCGATGAGCTGCTCAACGCAGGCTGGGACAAAGACAATGCTTCGACAAGCTCAGCACTGGTAGCTGACTTCAAAGCGTGGATTGAAAGCCACAAAGATGAAATACTGGCTTTGCAGATTTTTTACGGGCAACCCTACCGCAGGCGTGAACTCACCTTTGCGATGATTAAAGATTTGGCAGAGAAAATCGTGCAAGAAAAACCCACCCTTGCCCCTATGCGTGTATGGAAAGCGTATGAACAAATGGATGCTTCCGCCCTTCAACAAACTCAGGGCTCGGTGGCGATTGGCAGTCCCAAAAACGAGCTGGTGGCCCTGGTATCGCTTATCCGCAGGGCTATCGGCATTGACCGGGTTTTAACCCCTTACGACAAAACCGTGGATAAAAACTTTGCCGACTGGGTATGGAAAAAACAACAAGGCTCCGGGCCCAAATTTACCCAAGAACAAATGGAATGGCTGCGTATGATTAAAGACCACATAGCCGCCTCCATACATCTGGAAGTGGACGACTTAGATTACACCCCCTTTGACGCCAAAGGCGGACGCGGCAAAATGTGGCAACTCTTTGGCAACGAAATGGAAACCATTATTAATGAACTAAATGAGGCACTGGCAGCGTAATGTAGTCAGTATTAGGATTTATAGGATTTTAGGATGATAGGATTGGGAAACGATTTTATTAGTTAAAGGATTTTGAAAAATGAAATACGAAGCATTGACACATAAAATTATCGGCTGTGCTATGAAAGTCCATTCCACTTTGGGCAATGTCTTTCAGGAGGTGATTTATCAACGGGCTTTAGCCATTGAAATGCAAAAGCAAGGTTTATCATATCAAAGGGAAATGGAAATGACCATTTATTATGAAGGCATTGACATTGGCACACGAAGAGTAGATTTTTTTGTGGAAGATGTAATAATGGTAGAACTGAAAGCCCTTACAAAGCTCGAAGACGTGCATTTGGCACAGGCTATGAACTATTGCCAGGCATACAAGCTACCGATAGGGTTGCTGATAAATTTTGGTGCAAAAAGCCTCGAATTCAAAAGAGTGTACAATCTTACGCACCCTGAAAATAAAGACTACATCACCAATAATCCTAAAATCCAATCATCTAAAAAATCCTAATACAGACAAAGGAGGCAGCATTATGAGTGAAGAAAAAGTATTACCGAAAGGGTGGAAAATAGCAATCTTGGAAGATTTATTGGACTACATCCAGCCAACAGAGTTTATTGTGACTTCAACCGAGTACGATGATAATTATAAGACGCCTGTATTAACTGCAGGTAAAAGTTTTTTATTAGGGTACACAAATGAAACATTTGGAATATTCACAAAACTACCCGCTATAATATTTGATGATTTTACAACAGCAATAAAATGGGTGAATTTCCCATTCAAAGTAAAATCTTCTGCTATGAAGATTTTAGTTCCAACACATCAAGACGTGAATATGAAGTATGTTTATTATTTTATGGAAACACTTCGTATTAACACTGACACTCATAAGCGATATTGGATTTCAGTTGGTGCTAAAACGAATATCCCCCTCCCCCCCCTTCCCGAGCAGCACCGCATCGTAGCCAAAATAGAAGAGTTGTTCAGCAGTTTGGATAAAGGCATCGAAAGCCTGAAAACTGCACAGCAGCAACTCAAAGTGTATCGGCAGGCGGTATTGAAACACGCATTCGAAGGGAAATTAACAGTAAAATGGCGTCAACAACAAGAAATGGGCGCCCGCCTGCCGGCTGGCAGGTTTGAAGGGCGTTTCACCAACAAAGACATAAAAGAAGGCAAATTGCCGGAGGGGTGGGTGTGGAAAACTATTGAGGATGTTTGTAATATGAAAGCTGGATTTTTTGTGAAAGCTTCAGATATAAAGGAAAATTTTGAAGATGGGTTGTTCCCTTGTTATGGAGGTAATGGTTTAAGAGGATATGTAAAGTCTATAACACACGATGGAACTTTTGTTTTGGTTGGCAGACAAGGAGCCCTTTGTGGGAATGTTCATTTAGTAAAAGGTAAATTTCACGCGACTGAACACGCTTTAGTTACAAAAGCAAAAGAAAATGTTGATATTCAATGGCTTTATTATAAGTTAATTTCAATGAAATTAAATCAATATTCATCAGGTGTAGCTCAACCCGGTCTTTCAGTTAACAAACTCTTGCCAATTGAATTATCCGTTCCAACTCTCCCCGAACAACACCACATCGTCTCCGAAATCGAAAAACGCCTGTCGGTAGCCGATAAGCTGGAAGAAAGCATCGCTACCGCCCTTCAGCAAGCCGAAGCCCTGCGGCAAAGCATTTTGAAAAAAGCCTTCGAAGGCCGTTTATTGAGCGAAGCCGAACTCAACGAGTGCCGCAAAGACCCCAACTGGGAACCCGCATCGGTGTTGCTGGAACGCATAAAAAAAGAACGGGAAACCCAAACGAATTCAGTCAAAAAGAAATCTGTAAAAACTAAAAAATCAACCAAATCAAAAAACCTTAATCAATCAAAGAACGAGTAAGTGAATGGATAATCAAATACAAATATATAAGTCAGCCGATAACCAGATACAGATTGAAGTGCGGTTTGAAGAAGATACGGTATGGTTATCTCAAAAAATGATGGCAGAATTGTTCGAAAAAGATTCAGATACCATTGGGCTGCACCTGAAAAATATTTATGCTGAAGAAGAACTGGAAGAAAAAGCAACTACCGAGTTTTTCTCGGTAGTTCAAACAGAAGGAAAAAGGAAAGTAAAAAGAACCATTCGTTTTTATAATCTGGATGCCATCATATCGGTCGGTTACCGTGTTAATTCGAAACGTGGCACCCAATTCCGCCAGTGGGCAACCCAACGCCTCAAAGATTACCTGGTACAAGGTTATGCCATTAATGAAAAACGCCTTGCCGAAAAACGGATGCAGGTTGAAATCCTGAAATCGGGCATCCGAATGCTGCACCGAGCCATTGAAGAAAATCAGGACAAAAACGCCCTCAGTCTTTTTGCGTCCGGTTTGGAATTGCTCGACCAGTACGACCACCAAAGCATCCAAGCCGAAGGCGTTACCACCAAACAGGCGGTTTATCCCACTTTGGAAGATTATCTGCACATCATCAATAGCCTTAAGCCCGAATTCGGTTCAGATGTATTTGCCATTCCCAAAGACCAAAGCTTTGAAAGTGCCATCAGCCAGATAGCCCAAACCTTTGACGGCAAAGAACTGTATCCGACCATCGAGGAAAAGGCAGCCGTATTGCTGTACCTCATCGTAAAAAACCACGCCTTTGCCGATGGCAACAAACGCATCGGAGCTGCCTGCTTTCTGCATTTTTTGAATGTAAACGGATTGCTGTTTACCACAGAAGGTACGCCCATTATCAGCAACGAAACGCTGGCCGCTTTAACGCTTTTTGTAGCCGTAAGCAAACCGGAAGAAAAAGACCTCGTGGTGAAATTAATCATCAGTGTAATAAGTAATCCTATAATCCTAAAATCTTACAAATCCTAATACAGACAATGGACAACAATACATCAAGCATCATCAGCAAAGTATGGAGTTTCGCCACCGTTTTAAGAGACGATGGCGTGGGCTATGGCGACTATCTGGAACAAATCACCTATTTGCTGTTCCTCAAAATGGCAGACGAGTTTAGCAAGCCGCCATACAATAGAAAATTGCCCATTCCAAAGGAGTACAACTGGGAAAGCCTGGTTGCCAAACGTGGGGCAGATTTGGAAAATCACTATACTAACTTATTGCGTGAACTTTCACAATCCAAAGGTATATTGGGGCAAATTTTCACCAAGAGCCAAAATAAAATTCAAGACCCTGCCAAGCTCTTCAAGCTCATTGATATGATAGACAAAGAGCAGTGGAGCACCATGGGAGCCGATGTAAAAGGAAAGATTTACGAAGGGCTGTTGGAAAAAAACGCAGAAGATACCAAAAGCGGTGCCGGTCAGTATTTCACCCCCAGGCCTTTAATCCGTGCCATGGTGGAATGTGTAAGGCCCGAACCCATGAAAACCATTGCCGACCCTGCCTGCGGCACGGGTGGTTTCTTTTTGGCAGCTTATGATTTTATTGCCAATCCGGCTAACTATTCCCTCACCCGAGAGCAAAAAGAATTTCTGAAACACAAAACCTTTTTCGGGAACGAAATTGTGCAAAGTACCCGCAGACTGTGCCTGATGAACCTTTTTTTACACAATATTGGCGACTTCGAAAGCGACAACTTCATTTCTCCTGCCGATGCTTTGATTTCCGACAGCGGATTGCGAGTGGATTACGTTTTAGCCAATCCGCCATTCGGCAAAAAAAGCAGTATGACCTTTACCAATGACGAAGGTGAGCAGGACAGCGAAGACCTTACCTACAACCGCCAGGACTTTTGGGTAACGACCAGCAACAAGCAACTCAACTTTTTGCAGCACATTCGCACCATGCTCAAATCGGACGGACGAGCCGCAGTGGTTTTACCTGACAATGTTTTGTTTGAAGGCGGTGCAGGTGAAATCATCAGAAAGAAATTGTTGGAAACCACCAATCTGCATACCATTCTCCGCTTGCCTACGGGCATTTTTTACAAGCAAGGCGTAAAAGCCAACGTGTTGTTTTTCGATAATAAGCCCGCTTCCAAAGAGCCACAGACCAAAGAGATTTGGTTTTACGACTTTAGAACCAACATCAAGTTTTCGCTGAAGAAAAACCC
>NZ_JBRCWE010000061.1:0-9046 GCF_053497555.1 Raineya sp.
CTTGTAAAGCTATAAGAAAATGAAAAATCTCATACTTGCTTTTATCTTTTTCATTTCTATTCCTTGTTTGGCTCAACGCGAAGCAGAATTGCTCCAACGCAGACATAATCGCTTATTAGAAGATAGAATTCGTTCATTAGAAAACAACTATCGCTATCAGATAGAAAATTTGCAAGCTCAAATTTTATTACTTTCTGCCAAAGACACCACCCAGCAGAAGCAGTTACTCAATACTTTGCAATTTTATTTAGCCCAAATTGATAAAAAATACGCAGAAGAACTTATCGACTTGAAAAAGCAGAAAGACGAACGAAAAAACGAAATTGGACAAATTGTACAAAACCATACTTCTTTACTCCAACAGCAAATTAACCAACAAGCATCTATGTTACTTTTCGGAGGTTTAGGCATTGTAGCTCTCTGTGTGGTGCTTTTCTTTGTGGCTTTGAAAATGCTTAAAGACCAACAAGAACGCCAAATGCAAAGTTTTGCTCGTGAGCAACAAAGTGAGCTCAAAACACAGCTTTCTGTGGTTTTGAAAGATATCTTGCACAAGGAACTAAAAAATTGGCAATCTACGCAAAGCTCAAATAACAGCGAATATGAAAGCCTACTTTCATCGCTCAAAAATAAAATAGCTGATTTAGAAACACAGCTCAATCGTCAGAACACTGAAAGTAAAGCTATTACTATTACCCACGAACCTTCTACTACCGAAATAGAAAAAACCGCCCCCACAGAAATTTTCACTATCGCCGAAATCAATACTACAAACCCCAACGAGAAAAAAATAGAAAAAGAAATCATAGAAAACGAAAGCGAGCCAATATCCGAAAAACCTCTATTTCATAATAACCGAGAATGGGTAGATGCAATTGAACAAAAAATCAATGAATCTTTGAAAGAAGAAAATATTGCTGGAATAGCCAACGAGGAAATCGTAGAAGAGATTATTTACGAAAAAGATACTTTTCAGCCTACTACCGAAAGCGAACCTACCACTACTGAAATAGAAAATACACAACTTATTCATAACCCCGAATACGATAATCTGATAGCTCAAGCTATGGTAGCTTATGAAAACAAAGATTTTTCGGAAGCTATCGCACTTTATAGCAAAGCTATTGAAATAAACCCTGATTATCTGGCTTACACACGCAGAGCGAATTGCTATCATATTCTCAAAAAATACGACCAAGCCGCAGAAGACTATGAAAAAGCTATTCGTCTCAAAAAAGACTTTATCCCTGCATACAACAATGCTATTGAAATTTACATTCTTACTGATAACTTTTTCCAAGCCCTTACACTGCTTGAACGCCTGGCTCCTATCGAAAAATCGCATAGCCATAAGGCTGTTGAGCTTTACCTCAAACTCATTGCTCAAAAGGGCTTAATGCAAAATACCGAAAAAACAGAAAGAGAACTTGATGAACTTTTACGCGAAAACTTTACCTTCAATTTTTCAGTAAAAGAAATAG
This sequence comes from Raineya sp., assembly GCF_053497555.1. Taxonomy (NCBI): domain Bacteria; kingdom Pseudomonadati; phylum Bacteroidota; class Cytophagia; order Cytophagales; family Raineyaceae; genus Raineya; species Raineya sp. Next base: position 1,482 of record NZ_JBRCWE010000061.1, read on the forward strand.
AAGATTGGCTTCTTACTGCCGATATTGATGCCACCGATAAAAAACTTATTCGTGTAAAAACTGAACTTTTGAAATTAAAACGAGAATACGCCAGCGTAGCTTAATATGAGTATCAAAACTATTTCGCCCAAAGAAGTCAGTATCGCTGATTTCCATAGTGTTTTGCTTTCTGCCGTTGCTCCTCGCCCTATTGCTTTTGCAAGCACTCTTGATAACGAAGGCAACATCAATCTCAGTCCTTTTAGTTTTTTCAATGCCTTTGGAGCAAATCCTCCAATCCTAATTTTCTCGCCTGCTCGTCGTGTTCGCGATAATACCACCAAACATACTTTGGAAAATGTTCGTCAAGTTCCCGAAGTAGTGATAAATGTGGTAAATTATGCTATGGTAGAGCAAACCTCTCTCGCCAGCACCGAATACGATAAAGGCGTAAATGAGTTTATCAAAGCAGGCTTTACCCAAGTTCCTTCGGTGCTTGTCAAACCTCCACGCGTAGGCGAAAGTCCTGTGGCTTTTGAGTGTAAGGTGTTGCAAATTATAGAAACAGGCTCACAAGGTGGTGCAGGAAACTTGGTAATTTGTGAGGTTCTTTTGGCTCACGTCAAAGAAGAAATTTTAGATGCAAAAGGTAAAATTGATGCCCGAAAAATTGATTTGGTAGGCAGAATGGGCGGCGAATGGTATTGCCGTGCCAATGGCGAAGCTCTTTTTGAAATTCCCAAACCCCTTACTACCAAAGGTATAGGTATTGACCAACTTCCTGACGCCATACGTAATAGCTCCATACTCACGGGCAATAATTTGGGCAGACTTGCTAATGTAGAAAAATTACCCTCTGCCGAAGAAATTCAGGGTTTTCAAGATGAACGTTTGCAAAACATTCAACAAAATTTTTCAGGCACAGAGCTAATCAGACAAACACATCTTTACGCACAAGAACTTTTGCAAGCAGGAAAAATCCAAGAGGCTTGGCGAGTGCTTTTGAAATAAAGTTCTCTAACTTATGGTAAATATGCTCTGCAAGAATTGTAATAGCGAATTACCCGCTGATGCCAAGTTTTGCTCTCATTGCGGACACCCTATCCAACTGAAAAGAATTGATAAAGCCTATTTTTTTGATGAAATTTCACAAATTTTCAATTTTGAAAAAGGCTTTTTATTCACGATAAAAGCACTTTTCACAAGTCCCGTGCCCAATATTAAGAGTTTTATCACTGAAAATAGAAGCCGTCTTGTAAAACCTATCCCTTTCCTGATAATTTGTTCTGTTTTGTATGCTCTCGCCAGCAAGTTTTTGGGCTTTGATACAAGCAAAGTTGAAGTAAAAACTGATGACGCAGATATGCCCAATTTCACTCAAATTATATCCGAAAATTATGAGTATGCCAATATAGTTTTTGCTGTGATAGTTGCTTTTTTTGTCAAATTATTTTTTCGCAAATCTACCTATAATTTTTTTGAAATATTTGTTCTACAATGCTATTTATCGGGGGCAGAAACCTTGATAACAATGCTCACAGGGATAGTGCAATCTATTGTAAAAGCAGATTTGATTGGCTACGGAATGTTGGTTGGTTTTATCTACTCTATTGTATTCACAGCCCAGTTTTTTGAAAAAAGAAAACCTTTGAGTTACATAAAAGCCCTATTGGCTCGGTTTATAGCTTTTTTGGCAGTTTCCATTTTGACAGGAATAGGGGTTGTTTTGTATTACCTTCTTTTCAAAAATAGGTAATGTTTTTCCTACCCTGTAGTTCCGCCTTTTCGCAATTCCTCTACTGTTTTGCGTAGCGTGATAATTTCTTTATCCTTTTCCTGAATAGCAAAAGCCATTGAGGCTTCTTTGTTTTTGAGTTTTTCAAATGCCGCCCTCACTTCCTCGTATTGCTTTTCCAGCTTTTTATAGTTTTCCTGACTAATATCCAGCGAAGCTTGTAACTGGCTTTTCTGCTCGGAAAGCATACGTTCTTTGGAAGTCATTTCTGCCATTTTTCTTTCATACTCTTCTGCTAATTTTTGGTAGGCTTCGGTAGTTTCTTTTTCACGTCTTTGCAAAACCTCTTGGGTAGATGCCAATTCTTCTACATTTTGCCTCATTTCTTCCTCTTGGGCTTGCATTCTTTGAGCATATTCAGTAGCTTCTTTGTACAGTCTTTCTGTTTCCTGATTGATACGAATAGCCGCAATAGTAGTGGCAGTACTTTCTGCAATTTTTTTCACAAACTCAATTTCGTAATCTTTAAGTTTTTGGAAAGAAGCTATTTCAATTGCCCCGTAAATTTCCTTCTGGTCCATTAGTGGCACAATAAGCAAATTGCGAGGCGGGGCATCGCCCAAACCCGAAGTAATACGAATATAGTTTTCAGGCACTTCGGTAAGATTGATAACAGCCTTTTCCAAAACAGCCTGAGCCAGTAGTCCATCTTCCAAATCAATAATTTCCTCTTCAAAACGGCGACGGTCGTAGGCATAACAGGCTTCTAATTTCAAATACTTTTTTCCTCTTTCCTCAAAAAGAGAATAAAAGCCCATCTGATTTACATTGAGGTATTGTACCAAATTGTAGGTAATGGCATAGGCAAACTCTTCGAAAGAAGGGTATTGCTTACGCAAAATATCGTTGAAAAGAGCAATTCCTGTATTTGCCCAAGTTCTCCTTTCGCTTTCATCATCAATGCTTTTAAGGCTATCACGCATACGCGTAAGGGCTATTACGAGCTTATCTTGCTCATTTTTAGCCTTTAATTCAACCTCAAACTCGTGATTTCCTATTGCAGTAGCAAACTCGGTAGCTTTGCGTAAGCTATCCGAAAGCCCATTGATGTCTTCGGCAAGCACCCCCAACTCATCTTTTTGCTTGAAGTGCAAACGCACCGAAAAATCGCCTGAGGCTATGCCCCGAATAGCTTTGGCAATTTTGCGAATAGGAACAACGACATTCACCGAAAATTGCCAATAGACAAACACAAAGAGGGAAATGTACCCAAGAAATATCAAAGCTATTTGGGTACTATTACGATTTTTTATGGTATAAAAATCTTCCCAAAGCAAATCGCCCAATTCACTATTTTGTGTAAAAAGGCTGATGGTGTTATCCTGAACAAAAGCCATCGCCTGCCTGCGAGCCTGATTAGGCACACGTTTCACCGTGTAAGTTACTTGCCCCGCCGCAAGCGTGCTATCTATTTGCGTAACTTCGGTAGATTGTGTAAGAACAGCCAATAAATTTTCTCTATAACTTCCCCACAACTGCTTGATTTCATTGAGTTTAGAGCGAGTTTTACCTGTTACAGGGCTTACAGGAATACGTTTGTTCAAAATTTCAACGGTTCCGCCGTTTTCAAGCAGGTCTAAATTGTACTGATGTTCGTTGATAGCGATTTCCAACTCCTTTTTGTAACTTTCATTTCCCTGAAAAACTGAAAAAGCCAAAAAACCAAATTTTTGAGCAATTACTTCGTTTCTTTGAGCCACTTCTATCCCCGAAGTGCTATTTGCCAGATTTACCTCTTCGTAGCTGATAAGAGCATAATTGATAATGCTAAGCACCAGCACTATTCCCAAGAATATGAGTAGCTTTACCTGCAAATTCAGCGACTGAATACGCGTAATGAGGTTTTCTTTCGCCATTGATTTTTCAGTTTTTCAAAGCAAAATTCGTAATTTTTTGCAGAAAACAAAGCAAACAAAAATTTTTTATACAAAAGCAAAGAGCATAAGCACCTAAATTTGCCCAAAGAAGCCTTTTTTACAATTTTTGCATAATCTGGGGGATAATTTTATTTTTCCACTGCAAGAAATTGTTTTCGGCGATATGTTTGCGAGCCTGACGAACCATCCATAAATAAAAACGTAAATTCTGAATACTTGCTATTTGCGAAGCAAGTATTTCTTTGGAAATCATCAGATGCCTCAAATAGGCTTTTGTATAAAAGCCACTTACCTCGCCTCCCAATGCCTCATCAATTGGACTAAAATCGTTTTTCCACTTTTCGTTACGAATATTGATAATGCCCTGAGTAGTAAAAAGCATACCATTACGAGCATTGCGGGTAGGCATTACGCAATCAAACATATCTACGCCCAAAGCAATGCTTTCCAAAATATTGGCGGGTGTGCCTACGCCCATCAGATAGCGAGGCTTATCAGTAGGCAATATATCACACACAAACTCCGTGATTTCATACATTTTTTCGGCAGGCTCTCCAACAGCAAGCCCCCCAATGGCATTTCCTTCACGTTCCAAAGAAGCAACAAACTCCGCAGACTCCTGGCGCAAATCCTTGAAAACACTTCCCTGTACTATCGGAAACAACGCCTGCCCATACCCATACAAACCCGTAGTGCTATCTATACGCTCGCAACATCTTTTGAGCCACTTATGCGTAAGTATAAGCGATTTTTTGGCATAGCTATACTCACAAGGATAAGGCGGACACTCATCAAAAGCCATCACAATATCTGCCCCTATTACCCGCTGAATATCCATTACATTTTCAGGGGTAAAAAAATGATACGAGCCGTCAATATGCGATTTGAACTTCACGCCCTCTTCGGTTATTTTTCTATTTTCTGCCAAAGAATACACCTGATAGCCTCCACTATCGGTCAGTATAGGCTTATTCCAGCCGCCAAATTTATGCAAGCCACCTGCATTTTGTAAAATTTCTAATCCTGGGCGTAGGTAAAGATGATAAGTATTGCCCAAAATAATTTCTGCTTGAATATCTTGGTGCAATTCTCGGAAATGCACCGCCTTCACGGTGCCTGCCGTACCCACAGGCATAAAAATAGGGGTTTCTATTGTTCCGTGGTCGGTGTGAATACGCCCCAAACGAGCTTTGCAAGAGCTATCGGTATGTAATAGTTCAAAAGTCATAGCATAATTTTTGCAAAACTGCTAATTTTCCAATTTTCAGCCAAAAAAGAATTTCTTTTCTTGCTAATTTTGGAAAAAATTGAAACCTTTTCCGAACTTGGTAGTTATAGTGTTAGTTTTCATAATTGTAAGTTTTTGATTAGTTAGGTTGCACAATCCGAGCCTCGTGGGTTCGGATTGTGTTTTACAAGAAAACAAACAGAACTATGAAACGCAAAGAACGCATAAAAAAACTTCTTGCACACCTTGCCGAAGGCATTTTTGATAAAGATGATATTTTGGCTTTGGGTTTGCTTGCGGCAGTAAGCGGCGAAAGCATTTTCTTGCTTGGTCCGCCCGGTGTTGCCAAAAGTCTTTTGGCTCGCAAACTCAAATATGCCTTTTGTGAAGGCAAATCTTTTGAGTATCTGATGAGCCGTTTTAGCACTCCTGATGAAATTTTCGGACCCATATCCATTCGCAAACTCAAAGAAGAAGATAAATATGAACGCATCACGGCAAAATACTTACCCGATGCCAATGTGGTGTTTTTAGATGAGATTTGGAAGGCAAGTTCTGCTATCCAGAATGCCTTGCTTACCATTCTGAATGAAAGAATTTATCGGAATGGTGAGCAAGAATTGCAAGTAAATATTCGCTGTATCATTTCTGCCTCCAACGAATTGCCTCAATTAGGCGAAGGTTTAGAGGCTTTGTGGGATAGATTTCTGATACGCTCGCAAGTTTCAGAAATTCGTAATCCGCAAAGTTTTTTACAAATGATAACTTCCAATAAAGATGCTTATACCGATACCGTGCCTACCGAGCTGAAATTAAGTGAAATTGAGTTGGAGGAATGGTCTGCAGAAATTGATACCATAGACGTTCCTGAGGTAGTGCTTAATGTGATACAAATTCTAAAACACAAAATTGAGGAATACAACGAGCATCACAACCCACAGATTTTGGTATATGACCGCCGTTGGAAAAAAATTATCCGTCTTTTGCGTACTTCCGCCTTTCTGAATGAACGCAAGCAAGTAGATTTGATGGATTGCTTCCTTATGGTACATTGCCTTTGGAATACACCTGAACAAATTCCCGCTATTTTTCAGATACTTTCGGAAATTATCAGAGAACACGGCTATCATCTTACGCTTCATTTAGGGGCTTTGAGCCGTGAGTTGCAAGAGTTTGAGCAAGATGTTCGCAATGAAACACTCATTGCTCATCAAGTTGTGGTAGAAGAAATGCAATCGGTAGATACTGAATTTTTAGAAGTTCTCAATATCCGCAACTATTTTGAAGGCAATCTCATCAAAAAAGCAGATTTTGTAAAACTAAATGTAGAAGAGTGGAAATCTATCAGTTTGTTTGATATGTCCCACAATCTTGTCAATAAAATTCAGGCAAAACTTGCTTTACAAAAGCATACGCTTGAAATTTTACACAATTCACAAGTGATACCCCTGAAAATCAAGACCGTAGAACGAGAAAAAATAGAGTATATCAAGAAAAAACCACATAGTTTGGTAGAAAAGTTTTGGAACGAAAAAGCTCAAGAGCTAAAAAATTATATCCAAAGTCAGCAAAAAAGACTTCAAGAAGATGCCCCCGATGAACTGAATCATCTGAAAAACAATCTTTTTGTACCTGCACATTTATCGGAAATTGTTGAAGCCAATATGAAAGAAAGTAGTAAAATTTTGCAAAATTTAGCTTTGCAATTAGAAAAAATTGTGCATCTGTACGAGTAAATCAAATTCTTGGCTTTTGGAAAAGATTGGTCAGCACCAAAATCAAGCCACTTACTACCATAGTACCAAAAATGAGTAGCCAAAAAGGGTGAGCAAATTCAAAAAAAGAGTTTTTTACATAAAAATTTTCGTCTCCCGTTTTGACTCTCATTTGATGCAAAATGTTAGAAATATTGCGAAGTGAAAGCCACAAACCAATACTCAAGAATATAAGCCCTATAATGATAAAACCACGCTGACGGTCTTTGGCACGGCGTACTTCTTTGAGTACCCGAATGTAAAGTTTTTCAATTGCCTCATCACTCATTCTACCCTCCATTATTACCTGAATTTCACGCAGAGTACGTTTTTCTTGAATGTATTTATGAATTTCATCAAATTCATTCACAATTTCAGGACGCTGATAGTCAGAGGCTTTACGTTTGGGGATAATCATAGGTTTTGCTAAATTTGAGCAGTGCAAATTTAATAGATAAACCTCTCCAAATTCAAAAAAGTTGTAAATTTGTAAAGGGAACTTCTAAAGGAAAATTCTTATGGCAAAAGTAAATCCTAAAATTGATTTGGTTTTCAAAAAGCTATTCGGCTCCGAAGAGAACAAGGATATACTTTTATCGCTCATCAATGCAATCTTGCCCGAACACCAACAAATCGCAGATTTAACCCTCAAAAATCCCTATAATGTTTCCGACTACGCCGAAGGAAAACTCTCTATTCTGGACATCAAAGCCGAAGACGAAAATGGTAATTTGTATGATATTGAAATGCAAATTCGTGGCTCAGAATTTTACGGAAAGCGGACGCTGTATTATTGGGCAAAGATTTTTGGCTCTCAATTAGACTACCAAACAGAAGAGGAAATCCAAAAAAAGGAAAAAAAAGGAAAATCCTAATTAACGTGAATTATAAGTCTAACTTATTGTTTTCAAGGGATTTAAATAAAAAAACTT
>NZ_JBRCWE010000062.1:0-59554 GCF_053497555.1 Raineya sp.
GAATAATTATTGGCTTTTTATTCTAAAAAACAAAGTTAAAAACTTTTTTCAAAATATTGTTTTTCTTGGTAAGAAAATTTTTGAAAAATAGTATATTTGAGCGATTTTTGATGATAACATCTAAATATAATTTTGTGAATCGCATAGACCAGCTTTTTCAGCAGAAAAAAAACAATATTCTTACCCTTTATTTTACAGCAGGTTTTCCTGATTTGCATAGTACCGTGCCTATTCTACAACTTCTTGCTCAAAATGGCGTAGATATGGTAGAAATTGGTATGCCTTTTTCGGACCCGCTTGCCGATGGTGAAACTATCCAAAAAAGCAGTCAGAAAGCCTTGGAAAATGGTATGTCAATTGCTATGCTTTTTGAGCAATTGCAAGATATACGCTCCAAAGTACAAATACCCATAGTACTAATGGGATATTTGAATCCTGTTCTTCAATTTGGTATAGAAAAGTTCTGTCAAAGTTGTGCTCAAATAGGCATAGATGGCATCATACTCCCCGATTTACCCTTACAAGAATATCTGAACGAATACCGCAGTGTCTTTGAAAAGTACGGTTTGCATAAAATCTTCTTGATTACCCCACAGACTTCTCCTGAACGTATCCAAGCCATAGATGAGGCAAGCCGAGGCTTTGTATATTTGGTTTCACAGGCTACTACCACAGGCACCAAAACGGGCATTAGCGAGGAGCAAGAGAATTATTTTAAGAAAATTCAAGCAATGAACCTCAAAAATCCTTTGCTTGTTGGTTTTGGTATTTCGGATAAAGATAGTTTCCAAAAAGCCTGCAAATATGCCAATGGTGCCATTATTGGAAGTGCTTTTATCAAACATATTGAACAAAGCCCTGATTTAGAAAAAAGCGTGCCTGCCTTTGTAGAAAAAATTTTAGACTTTGGGTTTGAAGCAAAAGGCAAGAAACAAGAAATAGGAAACAGGATTTTAGAAAATAAATGTCAGACAGAAAATGAGAGATAAAGCCCCTGAAGGCTTGAACATCAAACAATAAACTTTTTGAACGTAAATAATTACAATCTTTTGAAATTTGTATCCCTTCAACATAAAAGCTAATGAAAACCAAACCCTTGATTTTAATTTCAAATGACGACGGCATTACGTCCAAAGGTATCAGGACATTGGTAGAACTAATGGCTGAACTGGGTGAAGTAGTTGTAGTAGCCCCTGATAAGCCCCAATCGGGAATGGGACACGCCATCACGGTCAATGAAAGCCTACGCCTCTACAAAACAGATGTTTTCGAGGATTTAGGCGTAGAGGCTTACGAGTGTTCGGGCACACCCGCCGATTGCGTAAAACTCGCCAAACATCACGTTCTCAAAGATAGAAAACCCGATTTAGTGGTGAGTGGTATCAATCACGGTAGTAATATTTCGGTAAATGTTTTGTATTCGGGCACAATGTCGGCGGCGATAGAAGCCGCTATTGAAGGACTACCAGCTATTGGTTTTTCGCTTTGCGATTATGCCTATAATGCGGATTTTTCGCATATACGTGGCTATGTGAAACGCATAGCTTCCGAAGCTCTTCGGAATGGAATTCCCAAATACGTAGCCCTGAATGTTAATTTCCCTGCTATTATGCAAGGAGAAATCAAAGGAATAAAGATTTGTCGCCAAGCTCGGGCTCGTTGGCAAGAAAATTTTGATGAACGTAAAGACCCCCACGGTAGGCTATACTATTGGCTTGTAGGTGATTTTATCAATGAAGACCCAGGAAACGATACAGATGTATGGGCTTTGGATAATGGCTACATTTCTATTGTTCCCTGCCGTTTTGATATGACCTGCTACGAGAGCTTTCCTGCTATATCACAATGGGATTTATGAAAATTTTGGAGATGGAAAACTCATCTTGCTTTCAAGTGTTCAAGGCAATTGTGCTTGACAATCCGAAACATTGAACCTGTATATTGCAAATGATACAGCGAAAGATTGAAATGCTGAAACATATCCATTTGTGAAAGCGGATATCCAAGCCACCAAGCCAGTAAAATACGCATAGCTCTACCGTGTGAGCAAATAAGCACATTTTTTTCAGGGCTTTGAAGCAAGATTTCTGTAAATTTTTCTTGTCTTTGGCGTACTTCTTCGGGAGTTTCGGCTTGTGCAATAGCTACATTGGTATTGCCTGCTCGCCATTCGTGTATATAGTGCAGATACTCTGCGTGTGCTTCTTTGGTAAAGGGTTTGCCCTCGTGTATGCCCCAACTGATTTCATCTAAACCTTCGTGGCTTGCGTGAGCAATACCCTTTTCTATAAAAGGTAGAACGGTCTGATAGCTCCTTTTGAGTGTAGAATAGTAAATCTTTTCAAGTGGTAAATGCTGATATTTTTGAAAAAAATCTTGGGCTTGCTTTCTACCTGTATCATTCAAATCGGCATCTATGCCTCTGCCCTGTACCATTCCTTGGCGGTTGTAGTCTGTTTCTCCGTGCCGAATAAGATAAATATTTTTTATCATAACTGCTGAAACCTTAAAAATTTATCATCTTGATAGCCGTAATGGCGGCTTCTTCGCCTTTGTTGCCGTGTTTGCCTCCTGCCCTTTCAAGGGCTTGCTCCAAATTGTTGGTCGTAAGCACCCCAAAAATGACGGGCTTATTGTATTTCAAACCCACTTGCATAATGCCTTCGGCAACAGCCTGAGCAATAAAATCAAAATGCCTTGTTTCGCCTTGTATAATGCACCCCATCGCAATGACAGCATCAATATCGGCTCTTTGAGCAAGCCACTGCGAAGCCAATGGCAATTCAAAACTTCCTGCTACTCTTTTGATGACGATGTTTTCTGTTTTTGCACCATAATTTTGTAAAGTTTTGGTAGCACCGCTTAAAAGTGCCTCTGTAACTTCGCTATTCCACTCTGCTACAACTATCCCAAAACGCTTGTGGCTTACATCTGCCACATTTACTGGTGAATATTCGCTTAAATTTTTTAGGTGAGTTGCCATAATTATCCTTGACTATTTTTTAGTAGAGTTTCTGCTTGTTGCTATCAATATGATTTTTTAGAAGTGGGTTTCTAATGGCTCTTTCTTCCAATAAATCTATCTTTCGTTGTAAAATCTCTTCAAGCATTTGTTTGAAAGAAAAATAAAGGTCTGTGTAACGGAAAGGGTCGTTTTCACTAAAATCAATCAAAAAATCAATATCAGAAGTATCATTGAAGTCTTCTCTCAAAACAGAACCAAACACATACAAAGACTTTACGTTATTTTGCTCACAAAGTTTTTGTATCTGTTTTATTTTTTCTTCTTTCAGTTTCATAAATAAGTTTTGTTGCAAAAATAATCATTCTTGCTAATAATTGAGCATTTTTCAAGGTAATTCAACAATAATTTTAGATTTTGATAACGTTTTTTCGGAAAAAAATGTTTTATTTGCAGGTAGCTAAATACAGCGGAAATGCAAACGGATTTAGCAACACTCCGCAAAATTGTCAAGCAAGGTGAAGGATTGAACGTAGAGTTCAAACTCAAAACCAAACACCCCGAAAAAATTGTTCGTGAGGTAGTTGCCTTTGCCAATACCGATGGAGGTATGCTCATTATTGGCGTAAGTGATGATAGGCAAATTATCGGTGCAAAATTCCCCGAAGAAGATGAGTACATCTTGAAAAAAGCCATTGCCGAATACTGCTTTCCTGAAATTTCTTATCAAATAGAACGCTTACCTCTTGATGAAGACTCCGAACGCGAAGTTTTATTGTTTCATATTCCTAAAAGCGAAAGCCTACCCCACCAGATTATCAAGGGCGAAGACAAAGGCAAAGTATATGTACGCGTGGGCGAACAAAGTATACAAGCCAGCAAAGAAATGCGTAATTATCTGAAAGAACGCAAAAAAAATAAAAATTATCGCTTTCATTATGGCGAAAAAGAACACAAACTAATGCAATATTTGGCTTCGCACCCCATTATCACCGTAAAGCAGTTTTCAAAAATTGCAGGGATTTCTCCTCAAACTGCCTCTCGTACTTTGGTACTGCTTTCTCTTGCCAAAGTTCTGAAAATCAGTGCAAAAGAATGTGAGGACGAGTTTTCTTTAAGTGATGATTTTGAAAAAATTACCCAAAAAAATACCACTTTGGCAAGCTAATTGTCTTTGAAATGTAAGCGTGTTATACCTTTGCATACACGCCAATTGTGTTTCGTTTTCTAACCTTAACCCTGCAATTGTATGAAAAAGTTTTTACTTGTTTCAATGCTATTTCTGAGCATTATTGTTGTACAAGCTCAAAATCGTTGCTCTCGCCCGCTGGCAAATAGTTTGTTTCAGCAACGCAAACAGCAAATAAGTGCTATGGGTAACGAAGCCCGCAAATTGCAAGATGCAGTACGTTTTGCACAAGACAACTGCCTTTCTGCCGAGCAAATTCGCGAGCTGATGTCTTTGTTTCGTGAAGAGCAAAACCGCCTTGCCCTTGCCGAAAATGCTTACGCCACCGTCTTTGACCCCGAAAACTATTACGTAGTATATGACGGCTTTACCAAATTTTCTTCGGTAGTAATGTTATACGACTTCATCAACAAAGGGGGAACACCAATCAATATCTATCCCAATAACCCTACTAACCCCACAAATCCCAACAATCCTACCAATCCTGTAAATCCTACCAACCCCAATGCACCCGATTTTACAGGTTATCCACTTTACAATTATCCTGACTATCAGAATTATTGGGGAGCTAAAAATTGCTCTGCTCCCATTTCCGAAAGCGTATTCCAAAGCATTGCGATTCGTATTCGTAGCTTGCAAAATGAAAATATGCGTTTTAATGCTGTTCGGCAGGCAGTACAAACCAATTGCTTGGCGGTTTCGCAACTGATGCGACTGGTTTCTTTGCTCAATAACGAAAACAACCGCTTAGATGCTATGCGTCTTTCTTATCCCAATATTTATGATGCTGGCAATTTGCTTACCGCCTCACAAGTTTTCCAAAATCGTGTCAATTATCAGCAATGGGAAGCATTTTTACAACAAAATCAGTTAAGTAACCCCAACAACAATACCTTGCCCGGTACCGTTTGTGCTGTAAGCAACAACGATTACGCCAATATAGTACAATCTATTCGCCGAGAAAATATATCCGATAACCGAATGAGAGTAGCCAAAAATATTACTCGCAACTACAACTGCTTTTCGGTAGAACAAGTAAGAGGCATTGTTAAACTTTTTAATTTTGACGACCAACGTCTTGAAATCGCTAAATTTCTATACGAATACACTTCTATTGAAGAGCGTCGTCAGTATTTTATGGTAGGCAATGAGTTTTCGTTCAGCGGCACCCGCCAAGAGCTACAAGAGTTTATCAGCTCGCAAGGGGGAAGGTAAAAAAGATACATAAACTGCTTATCAGAAATGGTAAGCAGTTTGTTTTTTGAACTTTTAGGAAAATAAAGTTTGTTTTTTGTTTGTAAAAACTTATCTTTGAAAAATGAAACACAAAGTCCCTTTTGATGCTAACGATGCTTTGAGCATCAAAAAATATTTGAAAGAAAACAACTTGCGTTGGGTCTATAACCCCAATGAAGACCAAGACGAGGAAACCGCTTACTTTTTTTTCGTAGGAAAATATAAAGACAAGGAAGTTTTGTTTGATACAGCTCTGATGCCTTTGCACCTGCATTATATGGCTGTTCTGGAAGAAAAAGCAGATGAAGAGGCTCAAAAAATTTTCCCTGACTACAAAGGCTACGAAAGCAAACTATCAGAAAAACGTTGGGAGGAGATTTGGGAATACAAAGCAGAAATTATCGCAGAATTAGAAGCCGAAGGCGAACTAAAAGTGCAAGAATTCGTTGAATATGATGATGAAGACTACCAAGACGATGATGCTTTCGTACTAATGACCGTAGCTCTGAACCGAGATAAAATTGATAAAACTGAAATTGAAAATTTTGTCAGAAGCTACCAAGAAGGTACATTTCAGTTAGATAATAATTTGTATGCGTTTAGCTTGGAGGAAGAGGAATAAAGCATTGCAAAATGACTTAGCCAATAAATGAATTTTTAGCCCAAAATTTTGATTTTCATATGTATATCATCTCCTTTGGGGTGGATGAGGTCAAAAAAGGTTAGAAAATTTGAGCATTAAACCTTAAACTTCAAACTCTTGAACCTACAATATTTTGTTGGACTAAAAAGCAGGAATTATGAAAATATCTTTTCGCAGAGTTCAAACGAAAATTTTGCTTTCCTTTTTGCTTCTTATCACGCTGGCAGGGGTAATTGGAGGGATTGCCTTTTTGTATCAGGGAAGTATCAATCGTTACCAAGCCTACAAAGACGATTTGAATGAGCTAAGACACCTTATGGCTCAAATAGACGTTTTGCAGAAAGATTTTATTGTAGTAGATGCCCGCGACGAAGTTTTTATGGGAAGTGGCAAAAGTAAAAATATCACACTCATTGAAACAAATGTCAGAGAAAGTAAAAAACTGCTCGCCCGCCTCAACGAAAACCCAACTACCAAAGAATTTAACCTCAATCAAAAAATTGAAGCCCTTACCGAAGCCCGTGAAAAATACAATCGCCTTTTTGAATTGCTTCGCAAAAGAATTAAAGAAAGAGGCTTCAAAAGTTTTGGTATGGAGGGTAGAATGAGGGATTATGTGCATTTCTTAGAAAAAGTAGACGTAGATAAGGAGCTTGTTTTGCAACTTCGCAGACACGAAAAAGACTTTTTCTTGCGTAAAGACTTGGATTACAAAACCAAACTTCACCAAACTGCCGATAAGCTCAAACGTAAAATCGTAGATAGCCCACTGGACGAAAAACGCAAGGAAACCTTTATGGAATATGTTGCCGACTATGAAAGAATGTTTGATATGATTGTGGAAATAGAGCAAGAAATTGGCTTTGATAGCAAAAAAGGCTTGCGTGGAGAACTTGCTAAAATTTATGAACAAATCAATACCGAAGTGCAATCGCTTTTTGAGGTAATTTCTTTTTACATTGAAGGGCTGATTTTCAGAGCTCGCCTCATTGTGATTGCCGCTCTTATCATTATGCTCGTTACAGGCGGATTCTTTGCGGTGTATTTCTCTTTCAGCATTTCGCAACCTATTATTGTGCTGGATAGAGTTGCTAAATCCGTTGTAAAAGGTTTGCGTAGCCAAGACGAATTTTTGGACAGAGTAACCACTGATGACGAAGTAGGCGACCTTGCCAAAAACTTCAAAATTATGCTTCAAAAGCTAAGAGCCAGTATCCAAGAAGCTGAGCAACGCAACGAGCAACTCCAAGAGTTCATTAGTCAAGAAAAACAACGCAGTTGGGAAAATGAAGGTTTTGCAGTGTTTGGCGAAATTTTGAAAAACAACAGCGACAATATCGTCAAGCAGTCTTATGAAATTATCACAGAACTTACCAAACGTACAGGTTCGGTACAAGGTGGTTTGTTTATTGTAAGCGGTACCGACGATGCCCCTTATTTGGAGCTTGCCGCCGCTTACGCCTACGAAAGACAAAAATATTTGAAAAAACGTATCAATTTCGGCGAAGGACTTATCGGCGAAACTTGGCGTGAAGGCGATACCAAACTTATTACCGATATTCCCGAAGATTACACTTTTATCAAATCGGGTACAGGTATCTTGAAACCTACCTCTATTCTGATTGTTCCTATCAAAACCGATGAAAAAATTGAAGGTGTTTTGGAACTTGCTTCTATGCAAGTATATGAGCAGTATGTAATTGATTTTATTGAACGTCTTTCTCGCCGTATTGCTACCAACATTGCCGCTGTAAAAGCCAACGAGAAAAACCTCAAACTCCTTGCAGAAGCCCAAGATTTCAATAAGCAAATTGAAGAAAAAGAGTTAGAATTGCAAAGACGCGTGAAAGAATACGATACTTGGATGCAAGAGTTTGAAGCCAAGCTAAACAATGTTTCGGAAGAATCGGCTATATTCCAAATGATTTTGAGCAAAATTTATGACGGCATTATTGTTACTGACGAGAAATTTACTATTCTGAAAGTAAATACCTTTATTTTGCGAAAGTTTCGCTACAAGCGAAGCCAATTAGAAGGGCAATCGGTAGATGTACTCGTAGAAGCCGACTACAAAAATATCATTGACCTCAAAGACCGCAAATTCCAACTCAACTACAAGGTTCTCAACAAGCGTACCACAGGCAAAATCATTGACCAATTCGGAAACCAAATTTTGGTGCAAATGGTAGCAGGAAAACTGGAAGTAGAACGCAAAATCTTTTATGTTTTCTTATTCAACGAACTTTCGCAAGAAGATGTGGCTATGTTCAATAAAGGAGATAGTTTCCTTTCTCAAAATTGAGTAAAAAAAAGGGTAAAAAGACATTTAACAGCTCAAAAGTGAGGTTTATTTGCTTTTGAGCTGTTTTTTTATTTTTTTCAAAGGAAAATTCTTAACCTTGTACATTTATGAAAAAAATAGCCCTTTTTCTCGTTTTGGCAGTTTTGTGTGCCTCTGAGGTAGAAGCCCAAAAGAAGCCTCGTCGCCGTCTTTCGTACAGCGAGCTTTTTGCTGAAATACAAAAGCACCCCGATAGCACCTACCGACTTGAAAATGCCGAAATCTACTACAACCACCAAACCGATAGTTTGAGGTTTGGGCTACTGGTGACCTCCAATAAAAAAGTTGTTAAAGAGTATAATTGGATATTTGGAAACCAATTCCTTCTTTCTGGCTACCTGCAAACAGACGAGCAATATTTAGATAATCTTTTGCCAGTAATCACAATTGATAAAAAACTTGAGTTTAAAAATATTTATTGGCAAAATTCTATTAGTCTTAGCTCCGAGCTAAGGCTTAATTACCCCATATCTATCAGAAGAATGAAATTCAAAAAGGGGATAACATTTGAATTTACTGAGAAAGAAATTTCAATGTTAAAAAAGTCTAGTAATATCAAAATTCTTGGAGGCACTCTTAAGGATGTTGGCGAGATTTTTTCTTTTATGCCAAATTTTGAAAAAAGTGATATTTTTCGTGATATTAGTGTGTACTTAACAAGCAATATGAATGATAACGATATAAGATCGCATATATGGAAATGTAATATAGAATCTTTTGTATTAGGTCAATATCCTAAAATAACTTTCAATGGAATTACTTATCCTGCCCCGATAATAATTAAAAACTTTAATCTTAATTTAGAGGAAAGTATCATTCAAGACTTTGGTCTTGGAGCGATACGTTGTAAAGTTACTATTGAAAATTGTAAGTTCAAAAATATCTTACTTCTTGATGGTGGTGAGGAGCTATCTATCAAAAAATCTGTATTTTCCAATAGGTTTTTTAAGGAAACAAAAAAGTCTGTATTTAATGAGTCAAGTATTAGTGGAGTTTTCCAAAAAATTCAAATAGATAGCTGTACTTTTGAAAAAATGACAGATGAGTTGAAAAAAGAAAATTCCGAATCATTGAATGGTTTTTATTTTAGAGATGTAACTTGCGAAAAATTAAGTATTACCAACTGTACTTTCAATTCACATTTCTCTCTGATAGGTTCAAAAATCACCGATGAGATTTTCTTGGAAAATAACCGCTTCAACAATGATTTCTCACTCGGCAGTGGCAGTGCCAAAAGTGGCTATGAACGAAATCTTATCAACTTCGAAACAGCCTATATACCTTACAGACAATTTAAGAAAGGTTTGAGCACAGAAATTAGTAATGCTAAAACCACCGTCTATCACGGCAATACCGATAAAGAACTTGCCGATAGCACCGAGTTTGAACATTTGCTTCTCTACTACTACAAGTTTCATAAAATGTACAAAGACCAAAACGATAGAGCCTCTGCCAATGCCTGTTTTATAGATTTGAAACGTTTAGAAACCCGCTACCTCCGATACCGCTACCACAAAACAGGCGATTTGGATTTATGGTTAGAGTGGAAATTTTATGAGTTTTTGGATTATGTTTCCGAGTATGGCACCAATCCCTTTTTGGCACTCAAACGCTCTTGGATTTTTATCATAGCATTTGCAGTGTTGTTGTCCGTATTTCCTTCCGTAAGGGACTATCTGATGCCTTCGGTATTTCGGGAAGCCTTGCAGAAATGGGGCTTGGCACTGCAAAAAGAAGGGGGCTACACAGAAATTAGAAGTGCCGAAATTCAAAAGAAATTAGATGATTTAGAGGCATTTCGCAAGAGCTTGGAAATCACAGAGGGCAACATACCGAGTGTATTGGCATTTTTCTTGAAGCCTTTGCTCGTTACGGCAAAGCTATACTACTATTTGCAGAGGTGGTTTTTGAGGAAAATGGATTTTACGCAAGGCAATTGGCACGAAATGAGCCGCAAGCGAAAGCTATGGGTAAGCACAAGGATATTTTTTGCGATAATATTTTTGCTGATTTGGGGCTTGATAATGCGGATAGTCAATTCAATGGCACTCAGTATGAACTGCTTTGTAACGCTGGGTTATGGGGAAATCAAGGCGAAAGGCATCGCAAGGTATTTGGTAGTGATAGAAGGGGTAATCGGTTGGACAATGCTCACCATATTTAGTGCCAGCCTTATTGCTCAACTGATGGGGTAATAACGAGAGGGTTTTGCTTTGGGCTATATAACCGAATTTATGTAGCAAGCGATGATGTTGCTCAAAGCGGCATCATCGCTATAAGTCAATAGCGTCTAATTTTCTTTTATTTTTCGCATATTTAGAGGTTTTTTCATAACTTACCGAAAATTCATTTTTTATGAAAAAAATTGCTGTTTTTACATCAGGAGGCGATGCCCCAGGTATGAATGCCTGTGTGAGGGCTGTGGTCAGAACGGCTATTTATAGAGGAATGGAAGTTTTTGGCATAATGCGAGGCTACAATGGAATGATTCAGGGCGATATTGTACCAATGAAATCCAGTTCGGTGAGTAATATTATTCAGAAAGGTGGGACAATACTCAAATCGGCTCGTAGCAAGGAGTTTATGACTGCCGAAGGCAGAAAAAAGGCTTGCGAAAATCTGCAAAAATTAGGCATAGAGGGCTTGGTTGCCATAGGAGGCGATGGTACTTTTCGGGGGGCAGTGGAGTTTTACAACGAATATGCCATTCCCACAGTAGGCTGTCCGGGAACGATTGATAACGACTTGTACGGCACCGATTATACCATTGGCTACGACACGGCTATCAATACGGCTTTGGAAGCAATAGATAAAATTCGGGATACTGCCGATTCTCACGATAGGGTCTTCTTTATTGAAGTAATGGGTAGAGATTCGGGTTATATTGCGATAGCTTGCGGTATTGCAGGAGGGGCTGAAATTGTAATGGTACCCGAAACCTTGATGAGCAGTGCCGAAGTAGCTCAAATTTTACAAGCAGGCTGGAATAGGTCTAAAACCTCTTCCATTGTAATTGTTGCCGAAGGCGATGAGGAAGGAGGGGCACAAGAAGTAGCAGAGAAAATCAAGCAAATGCTACCCAATCAGTTTGATATACGCGTAAGTACGCTTGGGCATATACAACGAGGAGGCTCGCCTACGGCACGCGACCGCTTGCTTGCCAGCCGATTGGGCTATGCCGCCGTAGAAGGCTTGCTAGCAGGATATAAAAATGTAATGGCAGGTATCATCAACGACCAAGTGGTTTATACCCCCTTCGAAGATACTTTCCAAAAAGTAAAACCCATTAGCCAAGAGATGATGGAACTTGTGAAAATTTTAAGCATTTAGCCTAAAAATAAATTCCTCCAAAACGTGGATTCACCACCGAATTATTGATAGAGCCAAAAGTATAACTGATACCGCCCAAACCCCAAATGGTGAAGTTAGTGCCTAAAATACCTGCTCCCAGCAGTACATTGTCGCGATTGATATCTTTGGGCAAAAAGAAAATTTGGTCTTGTACATACGAAGCCCCAAGATTGAGATTCAGATTAAAGCCTTCAAAGGCTCTCCAACTGATATTTACTCTACCCGAAAAGCGATAAGTATCTTTATCTCTGAAAAAATGATGACCACCAATCTGACCGCCTACGCTTCCCCAAGGTTGAACCAAACTGATAATGGCATCAAAACGATAATAAGGCTCCAGTTCCAGTAATCTATCTCTTTCGTTGATGTTTCGCAAGTGCCATAAACGATAGCCTGCCTGAGCGATTAGGCGAAATTGCTTTTGTGTATTTACAGAATTTGGAAAAATATTGTATTCTATCGCAGGGGCTATGGTACTGGACAGACGTAAATTACTACGTACCGAAGAACCATTTTGGGCATAGCCCCCTATTGCCCAATGTTCCGAAAGGCTTTTTACTACCAAAGCATTTGCATAATGTCCTTCATTTTTAGCTTTGATAGTTTCTGAATACACATTGCCATCGCTATCAAGCGTTTCAAAAATAAACTTATTGAAATTTACATTGTAGCCAAAAGAGCTTTGTACTTTTAGTTCTGGTTTTATTCGGTTTATATCAAAATAGAGGTCTAATCCATAATTTAGAAAGTTACTTTCTGCATTCAAGTTACCCCAGCCGCCCAGAGTAAAAACCCAATAATCCCACTTATCTTTTTGGATAAGAGCTTTTTCGGTAGCTCTTTTAGGTAAATCTACGCTTATCTGATTTGCCCATTCGGTATGTTTTAGGTATGCTACCAAGCCCAATTTGAGCGTTCTGACAAGTTGTCCTCTCATCATATCTTCGGTATCGGCTTGCTTGGTAGAAAATTTGAGCGTATCGTTATGGTTTTTGAACTGATTTTGCCCAATGAAAGTGAGCGTATAGTTACTGCCACCTGCTCCGTTATCTTGGCTAATAATAAGCACTTGAATATCTGCTTGAAACCTGTCCCGAACAAAATCAAAAAAAGAAAGCTCGGTACGTACATAATCCTCAAAGCACCAAGAGGTGCAATTCAAGAAAAGTTTTAAGCGTTCTACGCTATCGGCTTTTTGTGCAAAGGCATTGGTAAAGCACAAAAAAAGCACAAAGAAAAGTAGTCTTTTCATAGTTTATGGTTTAACACAAATTACTTTGCTTATGCTATTTTTAGAAAAAAAATACACAAGAGGTTACCATATTTTTAGTAATCATCTTTGTCATCAACATCATCAAGCAAAAAGCTCTTGGTGCGGTCAATGAGTTTATTCAAAAATCCAGAGAAAGATTGTCCTTTGGTGTTTTTTTCTTTTTTAGGGACTTCAGTAGAAGTAGTTTGGGCTGAGGGAGTGTTATTGCTTTGAGGTAATAAATCTCTATCGTCCAAGGAGCGGAAACCTGCCAGTGCCAAGCCAATAGCCGTAGCATAAGAAGGTTGATTGACAAGATTGATATTCGTAGGTGTAAGGTATTCGGTAGGGTGCCCGATGCGTACAGGCAAACCTGTATGCAGTTCAAACAATTCTTTAATGCCCTCTAAAAGTGAGCCACCGCCAGTTAGTACAATGCCTTGCGAAAGATTATCGTGGCAACCTGAACGCAAAATTTCTTTATAGACTTCTTCAATGATTTCAGTCATTCGGGCTTCAATGATGCGGGCTAAATTTTTAAGAGAAATTTCACGAGCAGGGCGGTTGCGTAAGCCGGGAATGGATACCACTTCCATACTGCTGGCTTGTTCGGCAATGGCTTTGCCAAAACGCACTTTTAGCAATTCGGCTTGGTTTTCCATAAGCATACAGCCATTTTTGATGTCGGAAGTGATTACCTTTCCGCCGAAAGGAATAACCGCCGTATGGCGAAGGATATTGTCGTAAAAAACAGCTAAATCGGTAGTACCCCCGCCAATATCAACCAAGGCAACGCCTTCTTTACGCTCTTCGGGGGTAAGGCAAGCCAAACTGGAAGCTATGGGTTCTAAAATAAGGTCTTGAATGGTAAGCCCTGCTTTCTTGATACATTTCTTGATGTTATCCAGTGAGGTAGTTTGGGCGGTGATGATATGAAAGTTGGCTTCCAATTTCACGCCTGCCATACCTACGGGGTCGTTGATGTCGGTTTCGTTATCTACAATAAAATCTTGGGGCATCACGTGAAGTATCTGCGAGCCTGCGGCAATGGGCGTTTTGTACATATCGTTAATGAGCCGCATTACATCAGCATTGGAAATTTCGTCTTCGGTAGAATGACGGGTAATGCCACCTTTTTGGGTAAAAGTACGTATATGTTGCCCTGCAATACCTACATTTACAACTTCTATGCGAATATTAGACATTTGTGAGGCTTTGGCTATGGCACTTTTGATTGCCTCTACGGTTTTTTCTATATTAGAAATCACACCACGATTTACCCCTTCCGATTCGGCTCTACCAAAACCTAATATTTCAATTCTATCTCTATCCAGTGCGTCCTGACGAGCTACCACAGCACAAATTTTAGTGCTACCAATGTCTAAACCGACAACAATTCTATCGTTTTGCATATTCACAAACAACCTGTTGATGATATTTTAAGCTAATTTTTTCGTAAGCGTTCCAGCCCTTGCGAGGCAAAATATAACGGCAAAGAATTTCTAACTTTCGTAATTTATTTTCCCACTCTTCTAAACTTCCAAAATCAATTTCTGACTCCGACAGCTGTAAATATATCTTAAAACCCTGACGAAACTTGGCAATCTGTGCGATATGTGAGCGAAAAAAAGAATTTGATGTAATTTTTTGAAGCAAAGCTAACAATTTTTTATCATTTTCGTTGTTTTCAAAGTCAAAATTTACTTCATCGGTACTCAAAACCAAACAATGAGGCGTAAATTTTTTAGAAAAAGGAATACTTCTGCCTTTGCTATCCAAATAAAAACTTTCTTGTTTGTTCCAAATTCTTACAATAGGCTTTACCAAACGCACCCATACAGCAAGCTCTCCATTCAGCTTTTTGCTGATGATACAATCTTCTACAAAAGCATTGGCTTTGAGCCTTTTTTCTAAATGTCTGGTATTGATAAACTTGTAGGGTGTATTTAGCAAAAATTCACGGCTGTTGCTATCCAAAAGACTTTGAATATCTTTTTCATCTAAAAAAAAATTACCTCCGTTGTCATCAATTTCTATGGATAGCTTTTGGCAATACTGATTTTCGTAATAGCTTCCCGAAGCACCCAACAAAAATACTATGCCCAATAACCCCAAGAGCCAACGGACTTCTCTTCTGATACGAAATTTCATTGATTTTGCTTTGCAACATTTGCAAATTTACAATTTTGTCTAAATAAACAAACTTTTCAGTTATTTTTTATTTTTGTGCGATAGCTAAACAAAAACTTTGGGAATTGTTCAAGTCTAATTTGTAGTGTAGAAACAGGAAACAAGATGCAGGAAACAGGATTTAGAACATTTGAATATTTAGACGGAATAAAACTTTTACTTCAAACTCTTGAACCTTAACCTTTTGAACGTAAATAATTGCAAAATTTTTTGCCAAAATGAACCTTGCCGAGCAACTGCAACAAAAAATAAACCAAAAAACCAAACCTTTGGGAGCTTTGGGAAAACTTGAAAAATTGGCTTTACAGATAGGTATTCTACAAAAAACGCTAACACCTTCCTTGCAAAATCCAACAATAGTGGTTTTTGCAGGTGACCACGGCATTGCCCAAGAAGGGGTTAGTGCGTATCCGCAAGAAGTTACCTACCAAATGGTACTAAACTTTTTGCGTGGAGGTGCGGCTATCAATGTTTTTTGCAGACAGCATCAACTGGCTCTGAAAGTAGTAGATGCGGGTGTAAAATATCATTTTGAGCCTCACCCCGATTTAGTTTCAGCCAAAGCAGGCTGGGGCACAAAGAATTTCTTGCAAGCTACTGCAATGAACGAAAGTGAGCTACAATTTTGCTTGCAAGAAGGAAGCCAAATTGTCAGAAAATTGTTGGAAACAGGCTGTAATACGATAGGTTTTGGCGAAATGGGCATTGCCAATACTTCTGCCGCAAGTATGCTGATGAGTTATCTGTGCGATTTGCCCATTGAGCAATGTGTAGGCAAAGGCACTGGGGTTGATGATAAAGGGCTTTTGCATAAAATTGAAGTTTTGAAAAAAGCACAAAGTTTTCACGGAAAAATAAGCAATCCTTTGCAAATTTTACAGACTTTTGCAGGTTTTGAAATGGCTCAGATGTGTGGGGCAATGCTGGAGGCTTTTCGGCAAGAGATGCTCATTTTGATAGACGGCTTTATTGCCAGCAGTGTTTTTTTGGTAGCCCAAGCCATAGAACCTGCCATCAAGCAAAATGCTATTTTTTGCCACCAAAGCAACGAAATGGGACATCGGCGTATGCTGGAATTTTTACAAGCAGAACCTTTGCTCCAATTGGATATGCGTTTGGGTGAAGGAACGGGCTGTGCGGTGGCGTTCCCAGTCATACAAAGTGCGGTGGCTTTTCTGAACGAAATGGCAAGTTTTGAAAGTGCAGGCGTGAGCGAAAAAAGCTAATGATAAACCTTACTCGTCAGTAATTCCTGATACAATTTCAGAAGGGCTATCTTTTTCTGTTCCCAAGTAAAATGTTCCCGAATGTATTTTTGGGCATTTCTGCCAATTTCTTGGGCTTTGTACGGATAGGCATTCCATATACGAATGGCACGAGCCAGTTCCATTGGTCTATCGGCACGAATGAGCTTGCCCAAACTTTCATTTTCAATAATTTCACGTACCACAGGCATATCAGAAGCTATCACAGGCGTACCTACTGCCATAGACTCCAAAATTTTTAGTGGCGAACAACCCTGCTCCAAATTTCGGCTACATTCTTTCAGAGGGGCAACCGAACATAAGGCGTGTTGTACCCAAGCCGAAAGCTCATTTTTGGGCAAGCGGTATCGCCAAATAATTTTTTCTTGCAAACCCAACTTTTCAGCAAATTTGTGATACCTCTTACAAAAACGAGGTTTGTGCGAAGCACAAATCACCAAAAAAATATCTAAATCTTGCAAGAGCCGAAAAGCACGTAGCAATGTATCTACTCCTTGCCAACTTTGCAAAGCTCCAAAATAAATAACATACCTTTCGGGGGCTTCTTGGGGGCGTTCTTGGGGCAGGGGAATTTCTGCCCCGTTACTGATAACACATATTTTTTCGGACGCAACACCTTTTTTGAGCAAAAAGCCTCTTATGACCTCAGAAGGGGCAACAATTTTATCACACTGCTCCAAGCAAAAATTTTCCAAATGCTGGATTTGGGTTAAAACTTTCCCCGATACTTCGTAGCGGTACGAAAGTTCTATGGAGGGTAAGGCATTTACCTCAAAAATAGTTTTGTAATTTTTGTTCGGGTTAGCTAGTATTGGTACTCCCGACCAAATATCCCGAAAATGAACAATCTGCAAATGTGGCATTTTTTTCAAGGCAAAGGCAAGTTCTTCGCTGTACCTTTCGGTACGATGCAAAAATTCCTTTTCTTGCAAAAAAACTCGCTGAATAAAGCCATTTTGCCAAATTTCCTTTTCAGGTAGCTCCTCATCTCCCAAAACCCACAACAAACCATCAGGGTAGTGGGTGAGCAGTGAACCTGCAAAATGATGTATATGCGTAGCCGCCCCTTTTGCCGAAGGGAAAACATCATAGGCGGCATATAAAGAGCGAAAGTCTTGCATTAAGATTAGGATTGGGTAAGGGGTAAAACAACTTCAAAGGTGCTACCTGCTCCAAGTTCTGAAAAGACATTGATTTTCCCGTGCAAACTTTCTACAATGCCCAAACTAATAGAAAGCCCTAAACCCGTACCTTTGCCTATTTCTTTGGTTGTGTAAAAGGGCTCAAAAATATGTTTGAGCTTTTCACTATCAATGCCTGTGCCGCTATCGCTTATACTTACACTTACCTTGCCGTTTTGAAGTTTGGTTTCAAGGGTAATTTTGCCTTTTTCGGCTTTTTTTTCTTCAATGGCGTGAATGGCATTGATGAGCAAATTCATAAAAACTTGGCTGAGCTTGGTAGGGTAGGCGTCTATCAGGGGTATTTGTGGGGAGTATTTTTTTTCAACCTCAATGCCATTTTTGATTTGGTTGTATAGCAGGGCAAGAGAATTATCCAAAATCTCGTGTAAGTTCGTTTTTTCTAATACCGAATCATTGCTTTTGGTAAAGCTACGCAAGCCCCTGACAATTTCAGCAGCTTGGTTGGCTCCTGTACGAATATTCTTGATAAGGTCTTGGGTTTCTTGCAAAATTTCTTCAAAAGAGAGCTGTTGCTGAAGGTTTTGAATATTTTTTTTGTGTGAATCAAAATTTTCTTTGCTAAGTTTTTCGTATTCGCTGATGATTTCCAAAAGGTCGTTGATGTTGGCTTTTAAGCCTTCGGCACTGCCCAAAATGTAGGCAATCGGATTATTAAGTTCGTGAGCAATGCCCGCCACCAAAGTACCCAAAGAAGCCATTTTTTCGGCTTGCACCAGTTGTTCTTGCATTTTTTGCAGTTGTTCCAAAGTAGTTTTAAGCTCTTCGTTGTATTGTTTGAGGCTTTCTTGCGAAACTTTCAGTTCGGCATAAGCCGCTTTCAATTTATCCTCCGATTCTTTTATTTTCTGAATGTTGGCGATTGTACCTACCAGACGAATAGGCACACCAAATTCATCAAATTCAACCATTTTAGCACGATTCAGCACCCAACGATAGCTCCCGTCTTTGCAAAGCATACGGCACTCTCGCTTGAAGGAATTGAGCTTTTTGAGTAAAAATTTGTTGTAGGCTTCCGTGAATGTTTCTCTCTCTTCGGGGTGAATGTAGCTGAGCCAATTATCCCAAGTGATTTGGGTTTCTTGGGGCGAATAGCCTAAAATAAAATAAAAATTTTCGCTAAAATGAGCCTCTTGATTGATTAAATCTACATCATAGATGCCGTCTTTGCTGGCATACGAAACAAATCGTAGTGTTTTTTCTCGTTCTATGATTTTTTGCTCGGCGAGCTTTCGGCTATGTATAGAACGCAATACTCCTACTTCCAGAAAGGCTCTTCCTTGTTTTTTTCGCTTTATTTTAGAACGTAGCTGATACCACCTGTACTCGCCTGCACCTGTAAGCAAAAGCAAATCGGTTTCAAAAATATCGTTGTTTAGCTCTCCACGGAAAAACTTGGCTCTATCTTGTAAAAATTTTTCTTTTTGCGAAGGCTCAATAAGGTTGAGAAAAGTTTTGACAAGTGGCGGGAAATGCTCCTTTTCGTAGCCTAAAAGGCGGATAAATTCATCAGAATACCAAATAGAGGCTTCCTCGTTAAAACTTTCAGGAATAACAAATTCCCATAAGCCTTCACGCGACATCTGCGAAATTACCTTGTAGCGGTCGTAGAACTGAAAAATTTCTTCTTGCTTACTCAAAAGAAAATCTCTTTCGGCTTTTTGTTCAGCAAGCAACCTGACCAAATTTTTCAGTTCTATTTCCGAGAGGTTGTCTAAATCAAAATGAGGTAAAGGGTTCATAGCTAAGATTTCAGAACAAATTTTCCAAAAGCGTATCCTCTACCAAATTGGGTAAAGTAACTTTGAGGCGAGGTTCTTCTTGCATAGCCCGCTGAATGGCGAAAATGGCTTCTTTATTTCTTGCCCAACTACGGCGAGCAATGCCATTATTTACGTCCCAGTGAAGCATCATTTTGAGCCTTCTATCACTATCTGCCGAGCCGTCCAGTACCATTCCAAAACCTCCATTGATGACCTCGCCCCAGCCTACGCCACCGCCATTGTGCAAGCTCACCCACGTAGCTCCTCGGAAGGCATCGCCTACAAAATTTTGTACTGCCATATCTGCTGTAAAACTTGAACCATCGTAAATGTTAGAGGTTTCACGGAAGGGCGAATCGGTGCCCGAAACGTCGTGGTGGTCTCTGCCCAGTACCACAGGGGCAGAAATTTCTCCTTTGGCAATGGCTTCATTAAAGGCTTTGGCAATATTTATTCTGCCTTCGGCATCGGCATAGAGAATACGTGCTTGCGAACCCACTACCAAATTGTTTTTCATAGCGTCTTTTATCCAAAGAATATTGTCGGCAATTTGCTGTCGTATTTCGGCAGGAGCATTTTGGTATTGTTTTTCCAGCACTTGCAAAGCAATTTCATCTGTTTTTTGTAAATCGTTGGGATTTTGGCTCATACATACCCAACGGAAAGGACCGAAGCCGTAGTCAAAACACATTGGTCCCATTATATCTTGCACGTAAGAGGGATATTTGAAAGTTTTGCCGTCTTTTGCCCAAATATCAGCACCTGCCCGTGAGGCTTCCAGCAAAAAGGCATTGCCGTAATCAAAGAAATAGGTTCCTTGGGCGGTGTGGGCATTGATAAGAGCCACTTGCTTACGCAAAGATTCATAAACTTTTTCCTTGAAAAGAGTGGGGTTTTCAGCCATTAGCGTATTGGCTTCTTCAAAAGAAAGTCCCGCAGGATAGTACCCACCTGCAAAAGGATTGTGCAGAGAGGTTTGGTCAGAGCCTAAATCCACGAAAATATTTTCTTGCAAAAATTTTTCCCAAACATCTACCACATTACCAAAATAAGCAAAAGAAGTATTGGCTTTTTCTTTTTGAGCCTTGCGAACTTTTTGCACAAGTTCATTCAAATCGGTAACAATTTCATCAACCCAGCCCTGCTGGTGTCTTTTTTCAAGCACTTTCCAATTTACTTCGGCAGTAACGGAAACGCAACCTGCAATTTTAGCGGCTTTGGGTTGTGCACCGCTCATTCCTCCTAAACCTGCGGTAACAAATAGCTTCCCTGCAAGTCCCAAGCCTGTTTTATCTATCATTCTACCTGCGTTCAGAATGGTAATGGTAGTGCCGTGTACAATGCCTTGCGAGCCTATGTACATATACGAACCAGCAGTCATTTGTCCGTATTGTGTTACGCCCAAAGCATTGAAGCGTTCCCAATCGTCAGGTTTAGAATAGTTGGGAATCATCATTCCGTTGGTAACCACTACGCGTGGGGCGTCCGGGTGCGAAGGGAAGAGCCCAAGAGGGTGTCCTGAATACATTACAAGGGTTTGCTCGTCTGTCATTGTAGCCAAATACTGCATTGTGAGCAGATATTGAGCCCAATTCTGAAAAACAGCTCCATTACCGCCATAGGTAATGAGTTCGTGAGGGTGTTGGGCTACGGCAGGGTCTAAATTGTTTTGTATCATTGCCATAATTGCCGCCGCTTGTATGCTTTTGTGCGGGTATTCGTGTATAGGGCGAGCATACATCGGATAGGTAGGGCGAAAGCGATACATATAAATTCTGCCGTATTTTTCCAGCTCTTCGGCAAATTCTTTGGCAAGCAAAGCGTGATGTTTCTTCGGAAAATATCGCAAAGCATTGCGAATAGCAAGTCTTTTTTCGTCTTTGCTTAAAATATCTTTGCGTTTGGGGGCGTGATTGATGCTTTCATCATACGTAGGCATAGGAGGCAACTCATCAGGAATACCTTGCAGAATAGCCTCTTGGAAACTTTTTTCGGCAGTAAGCATAGACAACTTTATTTTGTACTGAAAAAATCGGTTTTAAGTATTTTCCCCTTCTAAATCTTTCAAAATCCAATAGAACCCTGCAAATTCTGAAAGTCATTTTTATCGGGGTATTATGTATTTGCTAAAAGATTGCCTAATTTCGGTGGTTTGTAGGAATTTTGCAAGTTTTCTTTCCAAAAATATTTTACTGCTTGCAAGCGGTGGCAATTTCTTAAAAATTGTATTTTTGCCGAAATTTTTACTACAATGCCCAAAAATCCTGCTATTCGTTCGGTTCTTATTATTGGTTCAGGTCCTATTGTTATTGGTCAGGCTTGTGAGTTTGATTACTCGGGCTCACAGGCGGCTCGTTCTTTGCGTGAGGAAGGTATTGAGGTTATTCTTATCAATTCTAACCCTGCCACGATAATGACAGACCCGCTCACCGCCGACCATATCTATCTCTTGCCGCTGGAACGAAAATCTATTGAATACATTTTGCAACGCCACCAAATTGATGCCGTTTTGCCGACAATGGGAGGACAAACGGCATTAAATTTAGCTATCAAATGCCACAAAGCAGGGCTTTGGGAAAAGTATGGTGTGCAGATGATAGGGGTAGATGTAAATGCCATTGAAACCACCGAAGACCGCGAGAAATTTCGTTTGCGAATGTTGGAACTTGGAGCAGGGGTTTGTAAAGGCGAAACGGCTACATCTTTTTTGCGAGGCAAAGAAATTGCTCAGCAAATTGGATTCCCGCTGGTGATTCGTCCTTCTTTTACATTGGGCGGAACAGGCGGAGGTTTTGTGAATGAAGAAAAAGATTTTGACGAGGCTCTACGTAGGGGTTTGCAGGCTTCGCCTGTACACGAAGTACTTGTAGAACAATCTATTTTTGGTTGGAAAGAATTTGAACTGGAACTGCTTCGCGATAGCAAGGGAAATGTCATTATTATTTGCTCCATAGAAAACTTTGACCCTATGGGCATACATACAGGCGATAGCATTACGGTTGCTCCTGCTCTTACACTTTCCGATACTACCTACCAAAAAATGCGAGATTGGGCTATCAAGGTAATGAATGGCATTGGAAATTTTGCAGGAGGCTGTAACATTCAGTTTGCTGTAAATCCCAAAAATGAAGATGAAATCATTGTCATTGAAGTCAATCCAAGAGTTTCGCGTTCTTCGGCTCTGGCAAGCAAAGCTACGGGATACCCCATTGCTAAAATTGCCGCAAAACTTGCTATTGGCTATAATCTTGATGAACTCCCCAACCAAATTACGAAAACTACTTCTGCTTACTTTGAACCTGCTTTGGATTATGTGATTGTAAAAATTCCTCGTTGGAATTTTGATAAGTTCCGTGGTGCCGATGATAGGCTCGGCTTGCAGATGAAATCTGTTGGTGAAGTAATGGGTATTGGCAGAAATTTCCAAGAAGCATTGCAGAAAGCTTGCCAGAGTTTGGAAATCAAAAGAAATGGATTAGGGGCTGATGGCAGAGAAGTTACTGACCAGCAAATTTTACTGAAAAGTTTAGAAAATCCTTCCGCCAACCGACTTTTTCATATTTACGATGCCTTCAAGATGGGCATTTCTTTCAAAACCATTCAGAAACTCACCCAAATTGACCCTTGGTTTTTACACCAAATAGAAGAGTTGGTTCTTTTGGAAAAAGAAATTCAAAAATACACTTTGCAAGATATTCCTGCTCAATTGCTTTGGGAGGCAAAACGTAAAGGTTATGCCGATAGGCAAATAGCCCATTTATTGCGTTGCTTAGAAAGCGAAGTCTATAAAAAACGCAAAGAGTTAGGCATTGAGCGTACTTACAATATGGTAGATACTTGTGCCGCTGAATTTGAAGCAGTTACGCCCTATTATTATTCTACTTTTACCTCACCCCCCAGCTTTTCAGAAGTGGAGAATAAACCAGCCGATATAGCCCTTGCTTATCAAGAAAAAACAAAGCCTAAAAAAGTTGTAATATTAGGTTCGGGACCCAATAGGATAGGGCAAGGGATAGAATTTGACTACTCTTGCGTACACGGTGTTTTGGCGGCGAAAGAGTGTGGCTACGAAACCATAATGATAAACTGCAACCCTGAAACCGTTTCTACAGACTTTGATATTGCCGATAAACTTTACTTTGAGCCTGTTTTTTGGGAACACATCTACGATATTATTCAAAAAGAACAGCCCGAAGGGGTCATTGTGCAATTGGGCGGTCAGACGGCTCTGAAACTTGCCGAAAAGCTCAATCGTTATGGCATAAAAATTATTGGTACAAGTTATGAATCTTTGGATATTGCCGAAGATAGAGGTAAGTTTTCTAACTTGCTCAAAGACTTGGGAATTCCTTATCCACAATTTGGCGTTATTGAAGACGCCGATAGTGCCGTAGAATTGGCAAGAGATTTGGGCTTTCCTTTGCTGGTGCGTCCCAGTTATGTTTTGGGAGGGCAAAGTATGAAAATCGTTATCAACGAGCAAGAATTGGAAGAACACGTTGTCAAGATTTTGAACGAAAATCCTGATAATAAAATTTTGCTTGACCACTTTCTGGAAGGGGCGATTGAAGCCGAAGCCGATGCTATTTGTGATGGAAAAGATGTGTATATCATTGGCATAATGGAACACATTGAGCCTGCAGGTATTCATTCAGGCGATAGCAATGCTGTTTTACCTCATTTTTCGCTCAACCCAATGATGATTGAGCAAATTGAAATTTATACCCAAAAAATAGCTTTGGCTCTCAATACTATTGGGCTTATCAACATTCAATTTGCTATCAAAGATAACAAAGTGTATGTAATTGAGGCAAACCCTCGTGCCAGCCGAACCGTTCCTTTTATCTGTAAAGCCTATCAGGAGCCGTATATCAATTATGCGGTAAAGATTATGCTTGGAGAAAATAAGCTCAAAGATTTTAGCTTCAATCCCAAACGCAAAGGTTATGCTATCAAACAACCTGTGTTTTCTTTTGAAAAATTCCCGAATGTGAATAAAGAACTGGGTCCAGAGATGAAATCCACAGGCGAGGCAATTCTCTTTATTGAAAACCTTATGGACGATACCTTCCAAAAACTTTACGAGGAACGCAATTTGTATTTGAGCAGGTAATTTTGAGAGAAAAATAGAGTTTTGCTTCAAAATGAAGCAAGTTGGGCAAAGGCAGATGTGAGTTCTTCTAAAAGCATAGTAGGCGTAATGGCAATGGCGTTGCGTTTTTGTTGTGCCAAATCGCCTGCAAGTCCGTGTGCATAAACGCCTATGCAAAGGGCTTGTTCAGGTGGGTAGCCTTGTGCCAAAAGTGCCGTAATAATGCCTGTAAGTACATCGCCCATACCGCCTGTTGCCATAGCGGGGTTGCCTGTGGAATTGAAAAAAACTTTTCCTTCGGGGGTAGCTATTCGTGAGTAAGCCCCTTTGAATAGCACAAAACATTGATATTTTTGAGCAAAAGAAACCTGTTTTTCTAATGCTTCGTAGTCGTTTTGCCAAGAGCCAGCCAAACGTTCAAATTCCTTGGGGTGTGGGGTAAGGATTGAATGTTTGGGCAAAAATGAAAGCCAATCGGGGTTTTGAGCCATTATATTTAAGGCATCGGCATCAAGCACCAGCGGAATTTGGACATTTTGCAAAAGGTTTTTCAAGAAAGTTTGTGTTTCTTCGTGCAAACCTATTCCACAGCCAACACCAATGGCTTTGAAAATGGAAAAATCGTGCTTATCATTACAAATATAATGCTTTGTAGAAGATAGCAAAAGCATAGCTTCGGGAACAGCCGTTTGCAGTGGCGAATAATTGCAGGGTGGTACAAGCAGTGTAAGCAAGCCTGTCCCCGCCAGCAGGCAAGCTCTTGCCGCAAGAATAGACGCTCCTCCTTTGCCCAAACTGCCCGCTACAAGCAAACTATGCCCCAATGTGCCTTTATGAGCAAAAATAGGACGTGGTAGTCGCTCCTGATACCCATTTCTGATAGTTTTTTCTGAAAGCATAAAGTAGTTGCTGGACATTTCTTGTTCATAATCTTTGAGCAAACCAATATCCAGCACTACAATTTTCCCTGCAAAATTTCCGGTTTGTGGCAAAAGCATATTGAGCTTTGCCTGATGAAAGGTGAGGGTGTAGTTTGCTTTGAAAATTGTGCTTTCAGTTTTTTGTATTTGGTCGGCGTACATTCCCGAAGGAATATCTATGGCAATTTTGAGATTGGGTAAGGTATTTATTTGGGCAATCAAATCGGCAAGCCAGCCTTCCAAAGGACGAGAAAGCCCTGCACCAAAAATGGCATCTATGCAGATACTTTCGGCAGGAATATGCAGTTGGGTATTTTGAGCATTGATAAGCGAGAGTGGAATTTCTTTGGGCAATCTTTCGTAATTGATTTGGCAATCGGTAGAAACTTGTGGGCTATTTTCAAGCCAAAACACTTCTACTTCTTTACCTTGATTATGCAAAAGCCGAGCGATTGCCAAACCATCGCCGCCATTATTGCCCCTACCTGCCAAAATGGTAAATTTTTGAGCAGAAAGGTTCTGTAAGATCCATTTTACACATTCATTGGCGGCAGTTTCCATCAAATCAATGGAAGCAATGGGTTTGTGCAAAATGGTGAGCCTATCTAATTCACGAATCTGTGAAGCCGAAAGTATTTTCATATCATTCTAAAAGATTGACCTGAAAAAAACCTTTGGGATTCCATTTCATTTCTCGGAACGGATATGCTTCCAGTTGTTGCAGTTCTTGGGAATTGAGTTCGTTATCCAAAGCACTTGCAAGTGCCGAATTGTTGGCATAGGCAATATGAAAAGGCGAAGTGGGATGTACCATATAAAAAAGACTTCCGCCCCAGTTATCGTTACGATTTACAACATTGTGAGCGTGATAAAATACCCCTTTTTCGCGTTGAATATTTTTGAGCCACAAAGTTTTGCTTTTCTCTTTTTTCACTTCAAACCAACCATAAGTACAAAGAGCTACATCTCCTTCGGGCATACGTTTGTAATAAGCCAGTGCTACATACACATTTTTCTGACTTCTGTTGAAAAACGAAACCCTTACGCTATCTTGCGAAAAAGCAGAAATCCCTGCAAATACAAAAAACAATGAAAAAGCCCAAATTTTCATAAGCCAAACGATTTGGATTTTAGGCAAAGATACAGAAAATTTGGGAAGAGCAAAGTTATTTTGAAACTTTACAACATCTCCAACTTTACCCCTGACCAAAGCAAAATTAGGATAAGTAAGCCAACTATAATTCTATACCAACCGAAAAGACGAAAGCCGTATTTGGTAAGATAACTGATAAAAAACCTAATAGCAAGCATAGCCACTACAAAGGCAACTGCATTACCTACCAGCAAAACAAACCAAGATTGTTGTGCTTGCTCAATGAAAATCTCTTTGGTATCCCAAATGCTTTTGGCAGTAGCCGCAAACATTGTGGGCAGAGCCAAGAAAAATGAAAATTCGGCAGAAGTACGGCGATTAAGCCCTTGTGTCAGACCGCCTACAATGGTTGCCGCCGAACGGCTTACCCCTGGCACCATCGCCAAACATTGAAAACAACCTATCCAAAAGGCAGTAGGGTAGGAAATTTCTTGGAGTTCAGTATTTTTCTCGTTTTTAGCGAACCACTTATCTACAAAAAGCAGAACAATACCACCTGCAAGCAAGGCAAAGGCTACTACATCAACCCTTTCCAAGAGAGCGTCAATATGCTTTTTGAGTAAAGCACCCACTACCAAAGCGGGAATAAATCCAACGAAAAGTTTAATATAAAAATCTATGCTTTGAAAAAAGCGTTTCCAATAAAGCACTACTACCGAAAAAATTGCCCCAAGCTGAATAGCTACAATGTAGGTTTTGAAGAAATCATCAGCTTTCATTTGGGCTATGGCGGCAGTGAGTATCATATGCCCTGTGGAAGAAATAGGCAAAAACTCAGTAATACCTTCCACAATAGCCAGCAAAATCGCTTCCCAAAGGCTCATTTTTTAGACTTGTAAAAGATTGCTACAAATTGTACCAAAAAACCCAAAAGCAGTACAATAGGTCCCAGTGTGATACCTAAAAAGCCAAATCCATAAGGTTCTTTATCCGAAGCCATAATGATAAAGCCCAATACAATGAGTAAAAGCCCGAGTATCATTATGAAATAATTGGCTCTATCAAAAGGAAAGACAGGTTGTTTGTTGGTCATAGCAAGTTTTTGGCAAAGAAAAAGTTTTTTTTGTAAAAAGACAAAAGAAATGCAATCAAATATTCTGCTCTGCCTTGAAATTTGCCACATCTCTAATATTTACATTTTCAATCATTGTTCGCATTTCTTCTAAATCTAAGTGTATATCGTCTTCGCCATATTGGTCAAAGGGATTTTCTAATTGCTCTTGGATATTGATAAGACTTACAAAGACAAAGCTATACAATACTGCTGAAAGATAGCCAATCACAGGATAGGTGCTATCTTTGAGGTGATAAGCAAAATAAGGAGCATATAAAACGGGAAAACTATACAAGAAAAAAATTGCATATACACGCAAAGCATAAGGAGTGCGATAGTAAAGAATTTTTTTCATTTTTTCAAAATCGGCTACGGCACGCGTAAAATACTGGTCGGCACGAGAAAGTTCGCTTGGCGTTACATTAGCTTTGCGAAAAGACTGAATGAACAAAGAAATTTCATCAAAACTGCGATAAATAGGTTTTTCCAATTCGCTTTGTTTTTCAGCTTGAGTATTGGTAAAAAAAAGAATAATGTAATTCATTGTTTTCAAAAGTAAGGTGGCACTTTTTTTGCAAAAACTTTCGTGTTCTCCACCAACCCAATTTTTGCTTGCATAAAATAAACCCATAAAATTGGATTTGAGAGAAGCATAGCTCATAATAGCTTCCTCTCTTCGCCGATAGGCACTATTGATAGAAAAAACCACAGGAAAGATGATAGCTGTACCTACCAAAGTAATAGGCAAATCCCCTACAAAATTCATTTCTTTGCAGTAGTAGGTTGCTACCACAGAAAGCGTTGTGATAATGAACGTCTTGTAATTGATAATGTTCCAAAGGCTTCTAAACAATTTCATTGCAATAGTGCTTTTTAGCAAAGATACAAAATTAACATTTGCTTAACAATTTTTTAATAAAAAACTTTCTTTTTCGGCGATGATACTGCTGTTTTCTTACTATTTTTGGCTCGCAATTTGGTAGCTATGCAAAGAATACTTCAAAATAATCGTATCCTCTTTTTCATTATTCCCATTTTTTTGAGCTTGGCTTGGTATGTACCAATGGGTTTTGTGGGTTTGTGGATAGGCTTTGCGTTGCTTTTGCAATTTGAAAAAAATCTATCCCAAAGCAAGTTTCGTTTTATACGATTTTGGGGCGGTGTATATCTGATACTATTTCTGTGGAACTTATTTTGTACTTGGTGGGTAAAAAATGCTACTTGGGAAGGGGCTATCGCAATGATGGTTGCCAACACACTCTTAATGACTCTTCCCTTTGTAGCTTTTTATTTTGTAAAAAAACATCTGCCCAATGCTTGGGCTTTATGGGCTTTGGCATTTTTTTGGATAACCTTTGAGTATGCTCATTTGAATTGGGAATTGAGTTGGACTTGGCTAAATTTGGGCAACGGATTTGCCTATTCGCATTGGGCAGTGCAATGGTACGAATATACAGGCACACTTGGCGGAACACTTTGGGTGTGGGGGGGAAGTATTTTGCTTTGGCAAGCCTCGCAAAATGGTTTTTTGCAAAAGCAAATGGTTGTTCTAGCTATTGTTGTTTTTTTGCCCATATTGCTATCTTTGGTTTTGTACTTTTCTTATCAGGAGCAAGGCAAAAATATTGAAATAGCGGTTGTTCAGCCAAATATAGACCCTTACACCGAAAAATTTATTGGTACAGAAAAGTTTATCCCTTACGATAAGCAAGCCGAAATACTGTTGCAATTGGCAAAAGAAAAAATTTCCCCACAAACCAAGTTACTGCTTTTCCCCGAAACGGCTTTTGATGAAGGGTATGACGAAAAAAGTATTTTTCAGTATGCACCTATTCAGAAAATCAGAAGTTTTTTGAAAGAAAATCCGCAAATTTCGGTGCTTGGTGGTACTACCTCTTGGCTTATTTATGGCAAAGAAAAACGTACAGCTACGGCTCGCCAAAATGAGCAAGTGGGCTTTTATGACGTGTTTAATACGGCAATGTTTCTGCGAAATGAGGTAGATAGTATTGCTTTTTATCATAAATCCAAGCTGGTGCCGCTTGTAGAATCAATGCCCTATGCCGAAGTAATTGAGAAAGTTTTGGGTAGTTTGGTGATTGAATTAGGCGGAACTTCGGGAGGATTAGGCTTTCAGAAAGAAGCAGAAATTTTTTCGGACAATCAATTTTCTTTCGCCCCAATTATTTGTTATGAATCCATTTTTGGTGAATATGTAGCAAGCTATGTACGCAAAGGAGCTACTATTTTGTGTATCATTACTAACGATGGTTGGTGGGGCGATACACCGGGCTACCAACAGCATTGGCAAATGGCACGACTTCGGGCAATAGAAACGCGTAGAGCGGTTGCTCGTTCTGCAAATACAGGAATTTCTGGTTTTTTCAATCAGCGAGGAGATGTGATAGAGCAAACTCCCTTTTGGGTACGTGATGTTCGTAGGCAAATTTTGCAAGCAAATACCAAAAGCACCTTGTATGTACTATGGGGCGATTGGCTCGGCAAAATAGCCTCTTGGGTTTCACTTGCCTTTCTTTCTTGGGCTATAATGATGAAATTTTGGCATAAAAAAAGACATTCATTGCAAAACTTGGTATAAGATGAAAATTCAATCGGCTTTAATTTCGGTATTTTACAAAGACGGATTAGAAGAAATTATCCGCACCCTACACGCCCAAGGCGTACAATTGTATTCCACAGGTGGTACTCAACAATTCATTGAAAGTTTGGGCATACCCGTAACGGCGGTAGAAAATCTCACTGCTTATCCTTCTATTTTAGGGGGGCGTGTAAAAACTTTACACCCCAAAGTTTTTGGAGGAATTTTGGCAAGGCGTTCCCATAGTCAAGACCAAGCCGAACTTGCTCAATACGAAATTCCTACCATAGACCTTGTGATTGTAGATTTGTATCCTTTTGAAGAAACCCTGCAAAAAGGAGCAACAGAAAGCGAAATCATTGAAAAAATTGATATTGGAGGTATTTCGCTTATTCGTGCCGCCGCCAAAAACTTTCAAGATGTGCTAATTGTTGCTTCCAAAAACCAATACTCTTATTTTTTGCAGTTGTTGCAAGAGCAAAAAGGTGAATTTACGTTAGAGCAACGCAAATATTTCGCTACACAAGCCTTTGCCATTAGTTCGCATTACGATACGGCTATTTTTAAGTATTTCAATGACCAAACCCGTGCCCAAATGGCTTTCAAAGAAAGTATTTTAGAAAGCCGCCAGTTGCGTTACGGCGAAAATCCTCATCAAAAAGGCTATTTCTTTGGTGATTTAGAAAAAATGTTTGAGCAACTCAATGGCAAAGAATTGAGCTACAACAATTTAGTAGATATTGATGCCGCCATAGGCTTGATAGATGAATTTGAGCCTCACACACCTGCCTGTGCTATTATCAAGCATACCAACGCTTGTGGTTGTGCCTTGGGCGAAAGTGTATTAGAGGCTTATCAGAAAGCCCTTGCCGCTGACCCTGTTTCGGCTTTTGGAGGAATTATTGTGTTTAACCAAAAAGTAAATACCCAAGCGGCAGAGGAGTTAGATAAGTTGTTCTTTGAGGTACTCATCGCTCCTGACTATGAAAGTGAGGCTTTGGAAAAGCTAAAAGCCAAGAAAAATCGCATTATTCTGCAAAGGAAGCATACAGATTTGCCTACTTGGCAGTTTAGGACTTTGCTCAATGGAGTAGTAATGCAAGAAAAAGACCTTAAAACCGAAACCGAAGCCGATTTGCAGGTAGTTACTGAAAAAGCACCTTCGCAGAGTGAAATTAGAGCCTTGCTTTTTGCTTCCAAAGTTGCCAAACACACCAAATCAAATACAATTGTACTCGCCAGTGAAACGCAACTATTAGCAAGTGGTACAGGGCAAACCTCACGAGTTGATGCTCTGCGGCAGGCAATAGCAAAAGCCGAAAGTTTTGGTTTTTCGCTCCAAGGGGCAGTTATGGCTTCTGACGCATTTTTCCCTTTTGCCGATAGCGTTGAGATTGCTCATAAAGCAGGAATTACAGCTGTCATTCAGCCCGGAGGTTCTATTCGCGACCAAGAAAGTATTGATTACTGCAACCAAAATGGCTTAGCAATGGTTTTTACAGGTATCAGGCATTTCAGGCACTAAACGTATCTGCCAATGTTACATTACTGGTTTTTTTGGATTTGGCTAAATTGTGGTGCTTTTCACGATTTTCATAGCAGTTTCGCCGAAATGTACTACAATCCGCAAGAGAAAGCCTTTCAAGTTTCGCTAAAACTTTTTGCAGATGACCTTGAAAATGCTCTTACGAAGTTTTCTGGGAAAAAATATCTTTTGGGAGCTTTGGGCAAAGACCGCTCGCCCGATGAAGTTTTAGTTAAATATTTGGAGCAAAAATTTCGGTTGGTGCATAAAAAGAAAAACAAGCTCATTCCTATTCGCTACATAGGCAAGGAAATAGGCGTAGAAAGCGTAACCGCTTACTTTGAAATGCCCTTTGACGAAAAACTTTCGCATTACGAACTTCAAAATACCATTATGCTGGAACTTTTTGATGACCAAAGCAATATCGTTCTGCTTCAAAAAGACGGAAAACGCAAATCTTTTGAGTTGAACAAAGATAAATCTGCCGTACTTTTGAATTTTTGGTGAAAAGTTTTTTACAAAAAACTTGCTCACCCAAAACTTTTCGCTAATTTCGCAAGACACAGGAAGCAAAGAAAATCTGTATAAATATGGCTAAAACAAAAAATTCTGCAAAGCAAAAGCAAGAGAGCTACCATTTTTCCAAAGAAACCTACTTGTTTTGGTTTGAAAAAATGCTCCTCATACGCCGTTTTGAAGAAAAAGCAGGGCAACTCTACGGAAGGCAAAAAATTAAAGGCTTTTGCCATTTGTATATCGGGCAAGAGGCTTGTGCTGTGGGGGCTGTTACGGCTCTTACCAAAGACGATAAATGGATAACTGCCTACCGCGACCACGGGCATCCTTTGGCTCTGGGTACTTCTGCCAATGCCGTAATGGCTGAACTTTTTGCCAAAGCTACGGGCTGTTCCAAAGGAAAAGGAGGCTCTATGCACATTTTTGATAAATCTGTAAATTTTGCAGGAGGGCACGGTATTGTAGGGGGGCAAATTCCTTTGGGAGCAGGTATCGCTTTTGCCGAAAAATATAACAAAACCAAAAACCTTTGCATTTGCTATATGGGTGATGGGGCAACTCGGCAAGGGGCTTTGCACGAAACTTTCAATATGGCTATGCTATGGCAACTGCCTGTAATTTTTGTGATTGAAAACAATGGTTACGCTATGGGTACTTCGGTAAAACGTACTTCCAACGTAACAGAATTGTATCAGTTGGGCGAAAGCTACGATATGCCTTCGGAGCCTGTTGATGCAATGAAAGTAGAAGAAGTGCATCTGGCAGTGGCTCGTGCCGCCGAAAGAGCAAGAAGCGGAGGTGGTCCTACTTTGCTGGAATTTAGAACTTATCGCTATCGTGGGCATTCTATGTCGGACCCCGCCAAGTACCGCACCAAAGAAGAATTGGAAGCCTACAAAGCATTAGACCCCATTGAGCAAGTTCGTAAAACTATTTTAGAAAACAAGTTTGCTACCGAAGCCGATTTGGAAGCTATAGAGGCAAGAATTATTGCTGAAGTAGAAGCCTCTGTGGAATTTGCAGAAAATTCGCCTTATCCCGACCCCAGCGAGGCTTTCAAAGATGTGTATGTTCAGACAGATTATCCTTTCGTAATGGATTAGCAAATAAAGCCCTGCAATTTGATTTTGCAGGGCTTTGAAAAATGAAATCAACCTTGAAAAACCGCTTGAAATTTTTTTTGGGTAGAGTATATTGGTTCTACCTTGCTACCAATTTTACAATAGGTTTTTTGTTGGTTTTCCCTTGGCTAATGCTTTCGCATTATGCAAAAGTGCCTTTGCTCAACACCTGGATTTGCAAAATATGGCATTGGTGTTTTTACATTACTTTGGGAGTTTGGGTAAAAAACAAGTACAAGGCTCATTTTTCGGCTCGTAAAACTTATATTTTTTGTGCCAATCATACTTCTTTTTTGGATATAGCCACTATGGCAGGGCTGATGAAAGGCAATTATGCTTTTGTAGGAAAAAGTGATATTATTCACGTGCCACTTTTTGGCTTGATGTTCCGAAAAATGCACATTCCCGTAGATAGAGAAAGCAAAGTCGCTTCGGCAAAGGCTTTCTTGCAAATGAAAAAGGCTTTGCAAAATGGTAAAAGTTTAATCATTTTCCCCGAAGGAGGTATTCTTACACAAAATCCGCCTGAAATGGTTGAATTCAAAGACGGGGCATTTCGCTTGGCAATAGAAACGCAAACACCTATTGTACCAATTACGCTCAAATGGGCTTGGAAAGTGCTTCCTGATGATAATAGCCGAAGGGCTTATCCTCATTTCTTGGAAAATATCATTCACCCTGCCATAGAAACGCACACTTTAAGTCTGCAAAATCTTGATGAACTAAAAAGAGCCGTATTTGAGGTTATTCAGTCGGGTTTGGAAAAAAATCTGTGAAGAAACTTACATTTTTGCAGAAATTTCGTAGATTTGCAAACTTAAAACGTGTAGTGTATGATTGCCAAACAAGAAACGAATATGAAATTCACCATTTCTGTCTCTGCTTTACAAAAACAACTTGCTATCATCAATGGTGTTATTAGCAATAATCCCATTGTGCCGATTTTGGAAAATTTTTTGTTTGAGCTCAAAGAGGGGACACTTACCATTACCGCTTCCGATTTGCAAACAACAATGATTACTCGCTTGCCCGTAGCGGCAGGGGCAGATATCAATGTGGCAATCCCTGCAAAAATTCTTACCGATACGCTCAAAAGCCTTCCCGACCAGCCTGTAACTTTTGAAATAGATAACGAAACTTTCGTTGTGGAAATTCATTCCGAAAATGGTAGATACAAACTTGCAGGCGAAAATGCTGATGATTTCCCACGCGTACCCAATGCGGAAACCAATTTCAAAATGCAAATGCCTGCCAAAATATTGGCTTCGGCTATTACAGGAACGCTGTTTGCTACCAGCACCGACGAGTTGCGTCCTGCTATGAATGGCGTTTTCTTTGATTTAAGAGAAGATGCAAGCAATTTTGTAGCAACTGATGGCAATAGGCTTATCCGTTATCGCCGCACCGACCTCAAAAATTCTCAAAAATTGGGAGCGATTGTTCCTAAAAAAGCTCTCAATCTGATGAAATCGGCTTTGCCTAACGATGAAACCCCTGTTAGTATAGCCTTTAATAAATCCAATGCCTTTTTCCAATTTGCAGATACACAAGTAATTTGCCGCTTGATAGATGAGCGTTTCCCCGATTACGAAAATGCTATTCCTGCGAGCAATCCTAACCACCTGACCGTTTCTCGTACCGAATTACTTGCTTCGCTCAAAAGAATTGTTATTTACGCCAACAGAAATACACATCTTGTTCGCTTCAAAATTAGCAGTGATAATCTTTTCATTTCTGCCGAAGATTTAGATTTTTCTAACGAAGCCAACGAAAATCTAACTTGCAACTACGAAGGCGAAGAAATGGAAATCGGTTTCAATGCTAAATTTTTGATTGAAATGCTTTCCAGTTTAGAAAGTAAAGAAGTGGTTTTTGAGCTTTCTTCGCCTAACCGAGCAGGTATCATACTTCCTACCGAAAAGCAAGACGGCGAAGATATTTTGATGCTCCTAATGCCACTGATGTTGAATAGTTATGTGTAAAGGATTTGATAACAGAAAAGGCAGACTTCAAGGTCTGCCTTTCTTGTTTTATTTGAGTTTGATAAAAGTTGCTCCGTAGCCAAACTTTTCTTTTTGAGCATCTTTGTAAAAAGCCACTTGTGGGTGTTTGCTGATTTTTTTGTGAATTTCTTGTCGTAAAGTGCCATTTCCTACGCCGTGAATAAATGTAATTTCAGAAAGTCCGTTGGCAATGGCTCTGTCCAAGCACTTTTCAAAAATTTCCAGTTGGTAGGCGAGT
Source organism: Raineya sp. (assembly GCF_053497555.1). Classification (NCBI taxonomy): domain Bacteria; kingdom Pseudomonadati; phylum Bacteroidota; class Cytophagia; order Cytophagales; family Raineyaceae; genus Raineya; species Raineya sp. The sequence goes on from NZ_JBRCWE010000062.1 coordinate 35,616, forward strand.
ATTTCATTTGCCGAAAGCGATTGATGCTCTTTCAGGAGTGTTTCAATGTGTAAATCAACCACTGAATCCGTAGGAGAAATTTTTTCGTGGCAAGCGTAAATGCTTTGTGCCTGCAAGTTTTCTGCTAATTTTTGCGTAGTTTCTGGACTGATACTCTCCTTATCCAACTGAAAAAGATAGCCCTTTTTGCCTAAAACAGGTACTTCTTGCAGGTTTTTGAACTGATTGGCTCTAAACTTCTGCTTTTTCTGCAAGATTAGAGGCTCTGCAAAGGGCTTGGCGGAAGCATAAATCATTTGTACGTGGTAGATACCCCAATTTTCTAAATGCGAAATGCTTACCTCTTCAATTTTTTGTGAACTTTGAGGCTCTAAAACTCCCTTGCTGATTGTAAAAACTTTTTCATTTTGCTCTTTGTGAATAGCAAAAGGTAAAGCCCAATCGCTGTTATTGAGGCAATATAAGGCAAATTTCTGGTCGTTGAGAGGCAAAAAAGCCAAGTAAATACCAATGGCAGATTGCACTTCACGAACAAGGATTTTGCTATCTTTTTCTTGTGAAGAAAAACGCTTGCTCTCTTCGCTGGAAATAAGCACTACTTCACGTTTCTGAACAGGAATGGTGAAGCCATCTTCAATTTCAACCTCTACTATATCGCCTTTGATAGCCACAATCACTCCCGACTCTTTGCCGTGCAGCAGCCGAACTTTATCGCCTATGTTCATAGTTTTGGGTAGCTTAAAACTTTAATTTTTACAAAGACATTGCACCTGCTTGTGGGGCAATTTTTTTCACCAAACCTTGCAAAACTTTGCCTGGTCCGCACTCAATAAATTCGGTAGCTCCGTCTTGGCTCATAGCCAGCACCGATTGTGTCCATTTGACAGGGGCAGTGAGTTGAGCTATTAGGTTTTTCTTAATTTCATCAGGGTCGCTTACTGCTTTTGCCACAGCATTCTGATACACAGGGCAAATAGGTTTGGCAAAAGGGGTATTTTCTATGGCTTTCTGCAACTCTTCTTGGGCAGGAAGCATTAGCGGTGAATGAAATGCACCACCTACCTGTAAAATTAAGGCTCTTTTAGCACCTGCTTGTTTCAGTCGTTCACAAGCAATTTCTACGGCTTGCACCGAACCCGAAATAACAAGCTGACCAGGGCAATTGTAATTGGCAGGTACAACGATATGATTAGGGTTTTCATTTCGGATTTCCTCGCAAATCTTTTCAACTTTTTCATCTTCCAAGCCCAAAACTGCCGCCATAGTAGAAGGCGTAATTTCACAGGCTTTTTGCATAGCTTCGGCACGCTTGGCAACGAGTTGTAAGCCGTTTTCAAAAGAAAGGGTTTTGTTGGCAACCAGTGCCGAAAATTCGCCGAGCGAATGTCCTGCCACCATATCGGGCTGAATGTTGTGAGCTATGGCAAGAGCTACTGAATGTATGAAAATAGCAGGTTGGGTAACTTTGGTTTGTTTGAGTTCCTCTTCCGTGCCAGCAAACATAATGTCCGTAATGCTGAAACCTAAAATCTCATTGGCTTGCCTGAAAATTTGTTGGGCAGTAGCGTTGTTTTCGTATAAATCTTTGCCCATTCCGCTGAATTGCGAGCCTTGTCCGGGAAAAACGTATGCTTTCATTGCTTAAAGGTTTGATAGTGAAAAAATGCTTAAATAACCTGAATAAGCACGTAATTGGTTTTACCTTTTTGTGCTAAAATATATTTTCCTTGTAATAGTTCAAAATCTGTGGGGATAGCTTCGGGGGAGGTAATTTTGATTTTATTGATACCCACGGCATTGTTTTGTATCGCCTTGCGAGTTTCTCCTTTTGAGCTGAATACGCCTGCTTCCGCAAGAAAATCAACCACATTCTTACACTCAGAAAGTTTATCTTTACTGATTTGCACCTGCGGAACACCCTCAAATACTTCCAAAAGCGTTTTTTCGTCAAGTTTTTTCAAGTCTTCTACTACATCTTTGCCGAAAAGTATATTGGAGGCTCTCATTGCATTTTGCAAATCTTGTGTGCTATGGATACGTTCTGTGAGTTCTTGGGCAAGAGCCTTTTGCAAGATACGCTTTTCAGGGCTTTGAGAATGTTCATTTTCTAAAATCTCTATTTCGTTTTGAGTTTTGAGCGAGAAAACCCTCATCAGGCGAGGCATATCGGCATCGGCTTGATTGATAAAAAACTGATAAAACTTGTAGGGGCTGGTCATTGAGGCATCAAGCCAAACGTTTCCGCTTTCCGATTTGCCAAATTTAGAGCCATCGGCTTTGGTGAGCAAGGGAGTGGTAAGGGCAAAAGCCTCGCCACCCTCTATTCGGCGGATAAGTTCGGTGCCTGTGGTAATATTGCCCCATTGGTCGGAGCCGCCCATTTGAAGTTTGACATTTTTGTTTTTGTAAAGCCAATAAAAATCGTAGCCTTGCAGAAGTTGGTAGCTAAATTCGGTAAAAGAAATGCCACCACCTTCGCCCAAACGATTTTTTACGGAGTCTTTTGCCATCATATAATTCACGGTGATGTGCTTGCCTACTTTTCTCAAAAATTCCAAGAAGCCCATTTCTTTGAACCAATCATAATTATTGACCATTTCAGCGGCATTAGAGCCTTGAAAATCCAAAAACTTTTGCAATTGCTTTTTGATGCCATCTTGGTTTTTTTGTAGCGTTTCTTCATCTAAAAACTTTCTTTCCTCGCTTTTGCCCGAAGGGTCGCCAATCATACCTGTTGCACCGCCTACCAAAGCAAAAGGCTTGTGCCCTGCCCGCTGAAAATGTACGAGAAGCATAATGGTTGCCAAATTGCCAATATGCAGAGAGCTGGCTGTGGGGTCAAAACCGATATAGCCCGAAGTAGGATTTTCTAAAAGTTTTTCGGTGCCTGGCATAAAGTCGTGCAACATTCCTCGCCAACGCAGTTCTTCAATGAAATTTATACGCATAAACTTGTAGGTTTGAAGTTCATTTTTCTAATGCAAAATGCTTTGAAATATCTAAAAAGTTATGAACTTTTCGGTCTTGGTATAATTTTAGCGTGGCAATTTAGTCAAAAATCTTTTATGCTAAACAAAAGCGTATTGTGAAAATCCTTGTAAATTTGCAGAAAAGCGATAAAACTATGAAAATACTCCGTCTGATGTTTGGGATAGGGCTTTTCGGGCTTGCTATGTGTGCTTGTGTGCGATTGGAAACCATTTGTGCCGATGCCATAGAAGTTCCTGCTGTTGTAAATTTTAAGCAAAAAATAAAATTCAAAGATAGGTTCAATCGGGATTCGGTTGTGCTGAGAGATACGTTTATATTTCTGAAATTTATCAAACCGCAAGGCTTTGATACTGCTTTATTTGTACCTCAAAGAGCAGGCGATTCTTTACGGGCTGTTCGTCTGCCTTACAACCCCTTACAAGATACCATAAGTTATATTTTTCATTATCGTAGGGGCGATACTTTACGAAAAGATACTTTACTTTTAGGCTACTTACGCCGAATTTTGCTGACTTCGCCACAATGCGGTGTCCGTACCGAATATCAGAATACCCGTGTTTTATACCACACCTTTGATTCGCTCACGCTCAAAAACGAACAGAACAATGTTTCTTTGGAAATTTTTTATTTTTTCAATTAGCTTGCTTCTCTCCTTGCAAACTTTGGCACAAAAAGATACACTTTTGCAGAGCGATAGCTCCAAAAAAGTGCTTTTTAATGAAAAAAAATTTTCTGTAAAGAAAAAAAATGCAAAAATTCTTGATACACTCTCGTTGAGAGCGGGGCTGGATTTGATAGGAGTAGGACAAAGACTTGCTACGAGTAAGTTTGCCTTGCACTTCAATACTGATTTTGCCTTTCGGAACAAAAACCTTCTCGTTGCCGAATTTACTTGGGCAAGTCGGAAAGAGGCTCAAAAAGCTACATATCTCACAGAAGCAAGTATTTTACGTTTGGGCTGGATGCACAATTTTTTGCATAAGCAAAGCAAAGTAGATGTTTTTGCGGTAGGCTTGCGGTTTGGAAATGCTTGGTACAAAGAAGAAATGCAAACAACTTTGCAAAGTTCTATTTTTGGCAACGAGCCGATTGCCTTTCGGCAAAATTTGCAAGCTACTTGGATAGAGCTGAATATGGAACTCAAAGCAAGAATATGGAAAAAACTTCTGATGGGGTATTGTTTGCGTTATCAGTTCAAACCTGCTATTCGGGGCGAGCAGATATTTGCCAGTTATAGCATACCCAGCGTAGGACGTACAGGACGCAATAATTGGGGCTTTCAGTATGGTATTTGGTGGATTTTGTGGCAAAAGTAGTTATCCATACACTCCGCTACCCCCCGAAACACCATTCATAAAACTGGAAAGGTACAAAACCGCATAAAACATACAAGCCAGCCATTCCGCATCTGCTTGCATTGTTTTATCCAAAATCTCAAAATCGTATTCATAAGAAAGTTTGCCCCATTTGAAGCGAGGCGAAACTTCTAATAAAGTTTTTTTCTGCTCGTTTTGCACCTGAATTTTAGGCTTCCAAAAACCCTTGTAGCGAACTGAAAAGTTTTTGCCCTGATAGTCAAGACTGATATTGCCAAGCCAATTGAGTTTGTAAGAGGCAATTTGTTCGTTGTTTTTCAGCATCAGCACCTCGTGTCCCCAGAAACCTTGTGGCTCAAAATCTATCTGCTTTTCTTGCTCCAAGTAGGCGTGAGCTTTGAACGAAAGCAAACCTTCGTATTCCAAAGTAAATAACTTTTCGCCTGTTTCATCAAGCAAAGCATATTTGCGAATACCAATAGATTCTCCTTTGAGCATAACAAAAGGGCTTTATGTACAAACATACAAGAATTTTGAGAAAATGCAAAAAAAATTATCCGAAATGCTATTTTTGCGGAAATCTTTTACTTCAAACCGCTTTGTTATGATTTTTCGGCAATTTTGGATAATTGTGTTTGTTTTTTACTTGCTTACTTCTTGCAAAATACAAGAAGGCGAAACGCAAAGCAAGAAAAAACTTGGAAAGATTGTTCCTCAATACGCCAAAGGCTTTTTTTGGGAGAAAGGCGAAAAATATGTGATTTTGTACGTTACGCGTCCTTTCAACGATAAAACAGATACTTTAAGATATGTTTTGGCAAAAAGCAAGCAAGATATTCCCCAAGATTTACAGCGTTTGAGTTTTGTTCAAATACCGCTTAAACGCCTTGTAAGCACTTCTACTACGCATATTCCTGCTTTGGAGGCTTTGGGTAGTTTGGATTGTTTGGTGGCAAGCAATAGTTTGCAATATGTATATTCAGAAGCGGTACAAAAATTGGTTGAGCAAGGCAAAATAACTGCCCTGAACGAGGAAAGTTTGGAGTTTGAAAAAATCATAGCCTTACAACCCAATCTGCTAATGGTTTCGGCTATGCCTGCAACCAAAATGGGGGTATATCAAAAAATTCAGGAGGCGGGTGTTGCCATTTTGCCCAATGCCGAGTGGCTAGAAGAACACCCTCTGGGCAAAGCCGAATGGATAAAAATGTTTGGATTGCTTTTGGAAAAAGAAACGGAAGCGAATAGTTTTTTTGAAAACATTGAAAAAGAGTATAACAAACTGAAAAACTTGGCTCAAAAGGTAGAAAAGCCTCGTAAAGTAGCTTTGGGCGTACCTCAAAAAGAAACTTGGTATGTACCTGCGGGCAAGAGTTTTGGAGCAGTTTTTCTCAAAGATGCAAATTTAGACTATGCTTTTGCTTCTGATACGGGCAAAGGCAGTTTGCAACTTAGCAGGGAATTGGTTTTTAGTAAATTTACCGATGCTTCGCTTTGGCTCAATGCAGAAATTCCTGCCCAGCTCAATGCCCAAACCTTTTGTGAATACAAACAGATAGAAGCAGTACGTAAAGGCGAAATTTACGATAGACAAAAAAGACTTTCTGCACAAGGAGGCAATGATTATTGGGAGCGAGCTGTTATTCACCCCGAAGAGGTACTCGGAGACCTTATCCAAATCGCCTATCCTGAACTTTTGCCACAAAGAGAACTCGTGTATTATCGCAAAATAGGGGCTGCTTGCCCTTGAAATCACTTTGTTCGTTTTTTATTTTTAGGCTTTTTCCTGCGTTTTTTTTCGTGAAAAGCCCCCTGAAAATCAGGATTTTCTTTGCGTTTTTGGGCATCAATTTGTCGGGCTATGGCTTGCTTTTCTTCAAAAGGAGTTTCGTAGATAGTTACTTCCGCAGGAATTTTAGCTCTCGGAATGCTCATTTTGATAATTTGCTCAATTTTGCCGATATGATACATTTCAGCTTCGTTGGCAAATGTAATGGCTACGCCTGTATGTTTGGCTCTGCCTGTGCGTCCTATTCTATGTACGTATTCCTCGTACAAAATAGGCACATCAAAATTGATAACGTGGCTCACGTGGCTTACATCTATGCCACGGGCGGCGACATCAGTAGCTACTAAAATCCGAATATTATCATTTTTGAAAGATTCAATAGCATTGAGGCGGGCATTTTGGTCTTTATTGGCGTGGATAACTTTTACATTTTCCTCGCCCAGTTTGCGGGCTACAAATTTGTAAATATTATTGGCATTTTCTTTGGTTTTGGTGAAAACGATTACTTTCTGACAATTTTCTTGCATAAGAAAATACTGCAAAAGTTCAATTTTGGTTCGGAAATTAGGGATTTCGTACAAAAATTGTTCTACGGTTTCGGCAGGAGTGGCTTGTGGAGTAATTTCTACTCGCATCGGAAACTCTAAAAACTCCTCTGAAAGTTTAATAACTTTTTCGGGCATTGTAGCCGAAAAAAGTAGGTTTTGACGTTTTTTGGCAGGAATAATTTCTAAAATTTTACGAATTTGTGGCATAAAGCCCATATCCATCATTCTATCGGCTTCATCAAGCACAAGTGTTCGGATTTCTTTGGTAGCAAGCTCGTTGGTGAAGTAAATATCCATAAATCTGCCCGGCGTTGCGATGAGAATATCTACGCCTTGTTTTACTTCCTCTAATTGAGGTTTTATACCCTTGCCTCCAAATATAGCTACCACACGCAAATCTGTGTATTTGGCAAGCGTTTGCACATTTTCCTTAATTTGCAAGCAAAGCTCACGAGTAGGGGCAAGTATCAAGGCTCGGGGAGCGAAACCTTGGGCATATTTGAGTTTCATCAGCAGAGGCAAAGTATAAGCGGCAGTTTTACCTGTACCTGTTTGGGCTATACCCAAAATGTCGTGTCCTGCAAGTATCAGAGGAATAGCCTTTTCCTGAATTTCGGTAGGTTCTTGGTAGCCTGCCTCTGCAATGGCATTGAGCAGTTGGCGATTGAGTTTTAGGTCTTCAAAAGTGGGCATAAGTTTAAGAATATTTTGGATAAAAAGATAACCACATCAAGCAAGTAGATGTGGTTGTTTGTTTATGATTGTTGTGACTCAAATATAGATTTTACTTTTGAGTATAAGTGAATATTGAATTTTGACACTTTAAGTTGAAAGAGAAAAATCTAAATGTTTAATAAGTCTTTTATTTTATTCAAAAACGTATTTCAAGAAATTCAGTGGTATAAGCTAAATCACTATATTCTTTGCTACTATACATTATTACCAGATTCACCATCCTTGAGATGTTCTTTTAGAAGTTTATATGTTATCGCTTCTTTGCGTATAAAATATTTTTCTAGTCTATTTATGTCTATATGGATGTATTTTTCATTTGTTACACGAAAAAAATACAGTTTGTCAGGGTTATCAGATGTACCGCCAAATCCAATTATGATAAATACAGGGTATGATTTATCAAACATTTTGTAAGTGTTTAATTGTTCTATGTTTTTTGCCCACTCCAATCTCCCTTTATTATTAAGTTTACTTCTATACTTGCACTCCACACCAAATACTAATGGTTTATTGTTTATGGTTAATTGGTCATCTAATTTGTCATCTATTTTAGTTTCAAAAATTCTATCAGGTTCAAGAGTGCTTTTGGCAAAGCGTTTTTTATTTCTTTCATATGTATCAGTTCTTCTAATTAGGTCATACATTTCAGCGGGGAATAATTTTTCTTCAACATAATTTTCAAAAAGTTCTCCCTTATAATAACTCATTGGTTTAATAATTTCATTCCCCAAATTTGCCGCTTTTGATTTGAGTATCTTGATTTTTTCAGATAACTCCTGAGATAAATTCAAAAGTTCGTTAAAAAGTGACATTTTTTATTATATTTTTGGCTTACAATTAAAAGGTGATAGTGAATATGCTTTTATGCTAAAAACGATTACTATATTATTGTCATTACTCTACCGTTACCGATTTGGCAAGATTGCGGGGTTTATCTACATCTTCAACCAAATGCGTGGCAATATAATACGAAAGCAACTGCAAAGGTATCACGGTAAGAATAGGCGAGAATGCCTCGTGGGTTTGCGGAATTTCAATGGTAAATTCGGCTAAATCTTTGATTTCCTCATCACCTTCATTGACAACAGCAATAATTCTACCCTTGCGGGCTTTAATTTCTTGCACATTGCTTACAATTTTTTCGTAGGTGCTATCCTTGGGAGCAATGAAAACAACAGGCATATTTTCATCTATCAGGGCTATGGGTCCGTGCTTCATTTCGGCGGCGGGGTAGCCTTCGGCGTGAATGTAAGAGATTTCTTTTAGTTTCAAAGCTCCTTCCAAAGCCACAGGGAAATTGAAGCCTCTGCCCAAATACAAGAAATTTCTTGCCCCTTTGAACTCTTCGGCGATATATTTGATTTGGCTATCTACTTTGTGCAGTATGTATTCAACTTTATCAGGGATAGTTGTAAGTTCGGCGATAAGTTCCTGAAATTTTGACTCTGTGATAGTACCTTTGGCTCTGCCTATGATAAGAGCCATCATTGTAAGCACTGTAATTTGCCCTGTAAAGGCTTTGGTACTGGCTACACCTATCTCGGGACCTGCGTGTATGTATGCTCCTGCGTGGGTAGCTCTCGGAATAGAAGAACCTACTACATTACAAACACCGAAAATAATAGCTCCTTTACTTTTGGCAAGTTCCACTGCCGCAAGGGTGTCGGCAGTTTCGCCTGATTGGGAAATAGCAATTACCACATCACCTTCGCGAATAATTGGGTTGCGATAGCGAAACTCTGAAGCATACTCTACTTCCACAGGAATACGTGCAAACTCTTCAAAAAGATATTCGCCTACCAGCCCTGCGTGCCAAGAAGTTCCACAACCCAAGATAATAATTCTATCGGCATTGATAAGTTTTTGCTGATATTCTATCAAGCCCCCCAAAACCAAATGATTTTTTTCGGCATTGATACGCCCACGCATAGCATCGCGTAGCGATTTGGGTTGCTCAAAAATTTCTTTGAGTGTAAAATGCGGAAAGCCACCTTTTTCAATTTGTGAAAGCTCCAAATCCAGCGTTTGAATGTAGGGAGTAATGGGTAAATCCTCAATAGTACGGATTTGCAATTTGCCATTGCGAATTACCACAATTTCTTGGTCGTTGAGATAGATTACTTTTTTGGTATGCTCTACAATAGGAGTAGCATCAGAAGCCAAAAAGTATTCACCTTCGCCCACACCCACCACCAAAGGGCTACCTTTGCGTGCCGCAACAAGTTGTGTACTATCTTCTTTGGAAATGATAACAATGGCATAAGCTCCTACCACTTGTGTCATAGCGAGTCTTACGGCTTCGTCCAAAGAGCATTGTTCGTGGTTTTTGATATGCTCTATAAGGTTGATAAAAACCTCTGAATCAGTATCGCTACGAAACTCATAGCCTTTGCTCATCAAATCTTGTTTGAGAGCCGCATAGTTTTCAATGATACCATTATGTATCATTGCCATATTTTTATTGGCAGAATAATGCGGGTGAGCATTGGTATCATTGGGTTCGCCGTGAGTAGCCCAGCGAGTGTGTCCTATACCTATATTGCTGTGCAAATGTTCTTTTTCTTTTTCAAGCAGTTCGGCAAGTTCTTTTACTTTACCTTTTTTCTTGTAAATATTCAATCCGCCATTAAGCAGAGCTATTCCAGCACTATCGTAACCACGATATTCCAGTTTTTGCAATCCGCTAATAATAATCGGATATGCCTCTCTTTCGCCTACATACGCAACAATGCCACACATACACTAAAAATTTTGGTTTTATTTGACAATGGTATAAAATATTCTTAACTGCATTTTTCGGTTTGCTCGTTTCGGACTGCTCACAATCATTCGGTAAACGGCTGTATTGCTCAAATCAGAAGAAAGAATAAAACCTGAATTAGCAAATTTATTCACTCCTTTGTAACGAGGGTTTAAGCCATTGAGTACATATTGCAGGTATGTGGTAATTTCCATATTATAGCTATTGCTGATGCTATTGAAGGTGGCGGCAAAAGGCTTATCAAACCCAAAAGGGTTATTCCCTTCTGCTTGAATCCGTGCATCTAAGGTATCCTGAATGATAACGCCTTGCCCCAAACGAGTTTCAGCAAAACGCAAGAAATATTTGATAAGTTTGCCATTTTCATCAAGACGAAGCATATCCAAACGGCGGGGTAGCTTGTAAAGCTGATTATGTGAATTTTCTACGGGATATACCACTAAATCTGCCTTATTGATTGCGATGGTTCTATCTTTTACAAGTTCTTTGAGGTAGGGAAAAGTAACTTTTGTACGAATACCCAAAGATTCTTGGATAAAAGTTTGTTCGTTGGTTGCAGATGAAGGTAATGTTTGGTAAGCAGTTGTGAGTGTTTGCAGTGGCGTGCTGGTGCGGTTGGCAGAAACGTGGTTGAAACGCTGTGAATTATAGCGTTCATTACTCACATCTTCCGCTGAAACTGCATTACGAATTACTATTCGGTAAATTTGTTCGCTACCGCTATCGCCGATAAACTTGATTTCAATGGCGGCAGGAATTTCGTCTGTTACACGAAAACCCCAAATGGCATTTCCGCCTTGCGACACCAAAGCAAAACCTTTGACAAAAGCATCAAGCTCGGCTTGGGTAAGTTCGTCGTTGGCGTTCAGATTTACTAAATTTACAATTTCATCACGAAAAGTATCGGAAAGAGGTATTTCAATTTTTCCGAAAACCGAAGCCTGTGTTCCTGAAAAAGTATATGAACCCACAGGAGTAGCTTCGTAGTTGAGCATATCATAATTGTAATAGACGCGGCCTGGGTTAATTCTTTCTGTAAGACGATGCACCGAAAGAGTTTGCACTTGTGAGCTATCGCCATAAACAAAATTGATAGGAAGCGAAAAAACTGCTGAAACAAATTGTGGATTTGCTCCGAAGGTAAAAGTTTTATTAAAAGGCTGAACATTAAAAAAACTTGCCGCCTTGATGTGCCCCAGTACAGGGTCGGTGTATTCGCCTGCCAAAATAATTTCTCTATTGGTAGTGGCGATGCTGTCTAAAAATATGGTAGAAGTTTCAATGCTTACGGTATCCGTAAAAATAACCCCAAGATTTTGGGGTTGTAATTCACTTCCGATAGTGGTGGATTTGTTGCAGGCACTCCATAGTAGAGCAAAGCAACACAAAAATAATAATTTTCTAACGGCTACTAAGTTCATTGTAAAGGTTGAAGTATGAGTCTGATAGTGCTTGGCTTTGTTCTGAGCTTCCAAAAGGCAAGTGGTTGATGATACACTCATTTTTAATTTCATTGAGTAAGTTTTGTAGTTTTTCGCTGTATTCTTCTTCGGCACTTATCACCATATCAGCATATTTTATGCCAGTTTTGATGATGCTTTCAAAAGTAGCTTGAGAAAGATGCTCTACGGCGGCATCATCAATATCCAACATTTTTACTTTTTCTGCCAAATCTTTACCAAACTGGTGGTTGAAATGGTTATCAAAAATGCTGAAAATAGATTTGGTATTTTGGAAAATGGGGTCTTTGCGATAGGTAGTTTTCAGATACATTGGGATAAAGCTAGTCATCCAGTCGTTGCAGTGGATAATATCGGGAGCCCAGCCTAATTTTTTGATAGTTTCTAAAACACCTTTGCAGAAAAATATTGCTCTTTCGTCATTATCTTCAAAAAAGCGATTGTCTTTATCAACAAAAACAGATTTTCGGTGGAAATAGTCTTCGTTATCAATAAAATAGACTTGCATTTTAGCATTGGGTACAGAGGCAACCTTGATAGTGAGCGGTTTTTCTTCATCACCTACCGAGATATTGATACCCGATAGTCTGACAACTTCGTGGAGGCGATTTTTACGTTCATTGATTGTACCAAAGCGAGGCACCAAAATTCTGATTTCCATTCCCCTTTCTTGCATAGCTTGTGGAATGTGTCTGACGAAATCGGCTACTTTGCTGGTTTGGAGAAAAGGGGCTATTTCACTGGCAACGTACAAAATACGAAGTTTTGACATAGACGAAAAGATTAGAATAGATACGAAGCACAAATTCGGGTGCAAGTTACGAAAATTTTTTCAAAAATTATTCTTTTTTCAAAAAAATCTTTTCATACTTGCAGATTTTTACAAACTAAAAGGCTTTTTACCTTTCAAGAAACTCCCAAACTTGCTCTGCTTGCCAATAGCTTAAAAAAAGATACTTTTTTTCGTTGTTAAGAAGCAAAAGTTTATCTGCGTATTCAAGAGCAAGGTCAATTTCGTGTGTGGAAAGCAGTACACATTTACGCTCTTCTTGGGCAATTCTTTGGAATAGTTGTAAAATTTGCTTCCTAAAATATACGTCGAGAAAAGCAGTAGGTTCATCAGCCACTACTACAGGGGTATCTTGGGCAATGGCTCGGGCAATCATTACCCTTTGTCTTTCGCCATCACTGAGATTTTGCAGATTTTTGTTTAACAAGGCTTGTACTTCCGTTTTTTGGATAGCTTCTTGTATGGCTTGGGTATCTTTTTCTTGCATTTGGGCGAGCCAGTTCAGGTGGGGGGTTCTGCCCAGCAGTATAGTTTCATAGACATTGAGAGCATAAGCAGAAACAGGCGTATTGGGGAGTACAATACTGATGGTTCGGGAGATTTCTTTTGCAGAAAGTTCCTGAATATTTTTTTGAAAAATCTTGATTGTGCCTTCAAATTTCAGAAAACCGCTTATACATTGAAGCAAAGAAGATTTCCCTGTTCCGTTTCTACCTAAAATACAAACTAGCTCGCCTTGCAGGCATTGAAAGTTGATATTTTCAAGAATTTTTTTCTGCCCAAACGAAAGCGATACATTTTGAATCTCAACCATTGAGTTTTTTTCTGATTGTAGCAATTTCTTTTTTGGAAATTCCAGTTAGCTCTGCAATAGTTTCATCATCAAAACCCTTTTGGATAGCTTTTTGAACAACCTCTTCTTTGGCTTTTTCAATGCCTTTTTCAATCCCTTCCTGAAATCCTTTTTCCATACCTTCTAAAAGCGTTGTTTCCAAAACATTTTTCCAATCGCGAGCATATTTTTCGCTTTGTATATATGCGGCTCTTTCTTTGGGCGAGTAATTGGCAATTTCAGCGGTACGGAATAACTTTGAAAACACCCTTTCTTTCACTTTGGGAGGCATCTGGTCTAATTTGGTGAGATTTTTTAACACGTAAAGCCATTTATCCAAATGATTTTTCAGCTCTTTTTCCTGCTTTTCAAATTTGGGCATTTCAATATAAATAAATCGCAATTTCTCATTAAAAACTTTTCCTGTATGCTTTTCTATCAGTTGCACATCGTGAATGTATTGTGTGGGGTGGGTATCGTCAAAGGTGAAATCCATTAGAGCAATGGTATAAACTGCATTGAGTTTGAAGTTCCAGTCGCCAGTGGTGGCTTGCTCTTGCAGAGGAAAAGTGGCATAATAAAGACTTCTGTCTTTGAAATAAAGTTGTCTTGCTTTTTGTAGTTCTACGATATACTTTTCACCCTTATCATTTTCGCAATAAAGGTCAAAAATGGCTTTGCGGTCTTCGGTGGTATTGCCCAAGTTTTCGGTTTTAAGAAAATTTAGCGTTTTGATTTTACCCTTTTCAGGTAATAGACTTTCCAGAAAATCAATGAGTAAGTCTTTGTTTTCTTCTGTTCCAAAAATTTTTTTGAAACCAAAATCAGTAAAAGGATTGATATAACGCCCGGGCATACTTGTTTTTTTCCACAAAAATACTAAAATTTCGCTTTCTAAAAAACTTATCCATCTTTGCAAGGTTTATTGAATCTGAAAAAAAAATTGGCTTTCAACAACTTAAAGTGTTTGCTTTTGGGAAATTGCTTTGAGTTCATCATAATTCATTTACCTTTTGGACTTTGGAAGTATCAATGGAAAAGGCTTAAAAATCCCACTACAAAATGAAAAAATTTTGGCTACTATATTTGTGTCTGTTTTTATTTGAAGGGTTTGTGGCAAATGCTTTACCTACGGATACGCTGTTATTTCCTGCTCGGAATGCTACATCAGTTCCCAGTAATGTTCGCCTGAAAATTTATTTCAACGAAAATATCCAAAAAGGCACTGCGGGTAGTGTGAGAATTTTTGATGCTACGAGTAACAATCAAATTTTTTTCATTCCAATTACTTGCAGTTGTATTACGGTTTCGGGAAATTCGGCAGAAATAGTAATGCCTGCTTCGCTTTCTTTCAATCAGGTGGTTTATGTTCTGATTTCCTCAGGTGCTTTCAAAAATATGCTCAATCAGGATTTTGCAGGCTTTGATGATGCCTTCGATTGGCGTTTTTCTATTGCCAATGGGCTTGTTACGCATCAAAGTTTTAACCCTGCTCCCAATACGCAGTGCCTTTCTTTACAACAAAACACCTTTCAAATTACGCTTTCTGCTCCTGTAATGGCAAGTCCTTCGGGAAAAATCAGAATTTATGAAAAAGCGACAAATACGCTACACGAGCTAATTCCTGTGCAAAGTTCTCGGGTACTTATTAGTGGGCAGGCAGTTTCTTTTTTGATAAATCAGCCCTTACAGCCTTTTCGGGAATATTACATAACCATTGACCCTGGAAGTTTCAAAACCTCGGCAGGGGCAGTGTATGAAGGTATCTACGATAGTTCTGTATGGCAATTTCGTACCACTCTGGCAAAGCCGCAAAGCACCCAAGCAAATTTATCGGTCTGTGCAAGTAGTTCTGTTTTGTTGAGGGTTACTCACCCTACTGCTACGCAATTTCGTTGGTACAGAGGTAGCAATCCTAATCCTATTACCAATGCCATAGGGCAGGTCATCAGTACAGACACGGTTCGTATCCAGATTACGCAGAGTACTATTTTGTATGTGAGTGCTTGGCAAGCGGGTTGCGAAAGCGAAAAAACGGCTATTGAAATTATTGCAAATCCATTACCTAACCCCACCTTGCCTCCTGCTGAAATTCGTATAGGCAGAAATGTTCCATTTACATTAGAAGCCAATGGTGGCGTATTGTATCAGTGGCAACCTTCGGAAGGGCTTTCCTCGCCCAATTCAGCTATTACGCAAGCTATCGTAACAGAAAATACGGCTTTTCAGGTAACTATCACCAATGCCGAAGGGTGTAGCGTAGTGAGAACCGTGCGGGTGGTTGTTGATGATAGCGAAAAGGATTTCTTCTTACCCACACTTTTTAGCCCTAATAATGACGGCATACACGACTATTTGAGGGTTATGGGAAAAAATATTGCTGAAATAGAGTGGAGCATCTATGATAGAAACGGAAAACTGCTGTATCGGACTCGCAATGTATCAGAAGCTATGAATACAGGTTGGGACGGCACTTTTCAGGGTGTTCCTCAGCCCCAAGAAATGTACATCTGGACTATTCAGGGGAAATTTTCAGATGGCTCACCACTTCCTCAAAAAGCGGGCAATGTACTTCTTTTGCGTTAGCACAACTTTTTCTGTTCTAAAAGCGTTTTGCAAAATAAAAATCTAATGAATGCTTTACTTTTGCTTGCTGTAATTTTGCTCGTTTTGCTTGTAGCGGGTGCTGTGGTCTATGCTTATTTGTATCGTTTTTTGTTCAAAACAGCCCCTAATAGTCCTCAAAACTTTTTACAAAAGAAAGAATTTACAGAAAAAAAGCGTATTCTTTTTGCAGGAGATAGCCTCACTTGTGGCAATATGAGTGCCAATTATACCGAAATGGTAGCTAAACAACTTGGCGAGCATTATGAGTATATCAATGCAGGAGTAAATGCGGATTTGGCTTACAATCTATTGCAAAGACTTGATGAAATTATTGCTTGCAAGCCACAATTTGTGAGCATACTTATTGGTACAAATGATGCCAATGCTACGCTTTTCAAAGAAAATCAGGCGGTTTATCAGAAACTGAAAAAACTTCCACAACCTGCTACAATTTTTTGGTATGAAGAAAATCTTTGCAAAATCGTAGAACGTCTGCAAAATGAAACTTCTGCCCAAATAGCACTTATTTCAATGCCTGTTTTAGGCGAAAACCTGCATCATAAAGCCCACACACACATCAGAGAATATGTAGAAGTAGTGAAAAAAACTGCCCAAAAGTATCAGGTAGCTTATTTGCCTTTTTATGAAAAACACGTAGCATTTTTGGAGCAAAAGCCTGCTACTCGCAAGCAATATCACCCAAACCACAAACTTATTGAACTTGCAATGTTTCAGCGATACATTTTAGGTAGAACCTGGGACGAAATTGCTCAAACACACGGCTTTCATACAGTTACAGACTTCATTCACCTCAATAGTGTAGGGGCAAAAATACTTGCTGAATTAGTTTGTGAGTGGATTGAGACTACAACTAAATTTTAGCCAATTTTTCTACCGCTTTTTCCAGCGTTTCATTTTCTTTGGCAAAGCAAAAACGCAGAAGTTTATGGTCGTTTTGTTTGTTGTAAAAAACTGACAGCGGAATAGGGGCTACTCCAAACTCTTTGGTCATACGGATAGCAAAATCTGTATCTTTTTCTTCCGAAATTTTGGCATAAGAAACAAGCTGAAAGTATGTGCCTTCCACTTTTTTTAGTTCAAAGCGTGTATTCTGCAAAAGATTTTGAAAAAAATCGCGTTTTTCTTGGTAAAAGGCACCAAGTTCTTGGTAAAGGCTCTTTTCTTTCAGAATTTCGTAAAAAGCTACTTGTGCAGGCAGATTTACACAAAAAACATTGTACTGATGAACTTTGCGAAATTCGTTCATTAAATTTTCGGGGGCAACTACGTAGCCTACTTTCCAGCCTGTAACGTGATAGGTTTTGCCAAAAGAAGATACTACCAAGCTACGTTTGGCAAGTTCGGGATAGCGTAAAACGCTCTCGTGAGGTTGGTTGTCAAAAATGATATGTTCATACACCTCGTCGCTGATGATGAGAATATCTGTGTCTTTGGTGAGTTTTTCTAATTCTTGCAAATCTTTCTTTTTGAGCGTGCTACCTGTGGGGTTGTGTGGGGAGTTGATGAGAATGAGTTTGGTTTTTTTGGAAATCAGTTTTTTGACCTGTCCCCAAGGAATGGAAAAATCTTGTGGGTTAAGCTCCACAAATTTAGGAACACCTTTGCAAAGACGTATGGCGGGCAAATAGCTATCATAGACAGGCTCTATGAGAATAGCTTCCTCATCAGGATTGAGCAGAGCCATAATAGCTGTAAAAATAGCTTGGGTAGCACCCGCAGTAATGGTTATTTCTGTAGCAGGGTTACAAGTGAAATGGTAGGTTTCTTGGATTTTTTCAGCGATTTTTTCTCGTAGAGGCTCATAGCCTTGCATAGGAGCATACTGATTAAATCCTTTTTTCATTGCTTTGCTTTTGGCTTCAATGAGTTTGGGGTGCGGCGAGAAGTCGGGAAAGCCTTGCGAAAGATTGATAGCCCCATACTCTTTTGCCAAAGCACTCATTTGCGTAAAAATGGTTGTTTTTACTTCGGGCAATTTGGAAAATAGTTGCATAGTTTTCAAGTTGCAGGATACTTCTCAAAAAAGATTTACTTGTTTTGCAGTAACTCCTCAATTTTGGCATCAATCACTTGTGGAGTTTTAGGGGCACCATTAACAATCATCAGTCCTTTTTCATTGAGTACGATATTGCCTTTTTCGTCTATTACGATATTGGTCGGATAGCCTTGTACGCCCCATTGTTGGGCAATGGAGCGGGCATTGGCAATGTGTTTGTACTCAAATTTTTCGGTAGTCAGAAAATTTTTCAGTGTTTCTTCGCTATCGGTGCAGAGTGCAAGAAAAACTACATTTTTATCCTTGTACTTTTCTGTAAGTTTTTGCAGATAAGGAATTTCCATCAAACAAGGTTTGCACGCCTTGAACCAAAAATTTAAGACAACGATTTTACCTTTCAGTTCGCTGAACTTAATTTTTTCGCCTGTGATGGTGGTAGCTTCAAAATCGGTAATTTTTTGGGCAATCCCGCTTGTGGTAATTGCCCAAAAGAAAAGAAAAAATAAAGTTGCTTTTTTCATAAAAAACGTTCATTATGCAAGATTTGCAATTACATTTTGGGTAAAAGTTTTGGTATTGGCTTTTCCGCCCAAATCACCTGTGCATAGATCTTTTACGGCAAGTGTTTTATCCAAAGCCGTATCAATGCGTTTAGCCACTTCATTTTCGCCCAAATATTCCAACATCATAATAGCAGAACGCAAAATAGCCGTAGGATTGGCAATACCTTTGCCAGCAATATCAGGAGCAGTGCCGTGCACGGCTTCAAAAATAGCGACTTCATCACCAATATTTGCACCGGGTACAACCCCCAAGCCGCCTACCAAACCCGCACACAAATCGGATAGTATATCGCCGAAAAGGTTAGAAGTAACAATTACATCAAATTGTTCGGGTTTGGTAACCAACTGCATACACATATTATCAATAATTTTATCGTTCCATTCTACATCAGGGTAGTCTTTGGAAACGATTTGTGCCGCTTCCAGCATCATTCCACCCGATTTTTTGAGAATGTTGGCTTTATGAACTACGGTTACCTTTTTGCGTTTGTACTTTTTGGCATACTCAAAAGCCGCTTTCACGATACGCAAACAGCCTTTCATTGAAATACGGCTGATAGAATCTACAATTTGCAGGCGTTCATCATACAAAATTAAGCCTGAATACAAACCTTCGGTATTTTCACGAAAAAGCACTAAATCTACATCTGTAAAACGCGTATTGATGCCTACTGTATTTTTGCAAGGACGCACATTTTGGTATAAATCATATTTCTGACGCAAAGAAACATTGATGCTCTTAAATCCACCACCTACAGGGGTTTCTACGGGACCTTTGAGGGCTACTTTGTTGCGTTCAATAGATTCTAAAAGGCTACTTGGCATTAGTTCGCCATATTTTTCGTAGGCAGTTTTGCCTGCGATTTGTACTTCCCATTGGATAGGGGCATTTGCCGCCTGAAATACTTCCTGAACGGCTTCTACAATTTCTGTTCCTATCCCATCACCGGGTATGAGGGTTACGGTTTTCATTCTTTATGCTTGATTTGTTCCATTAAGTTTTCTACGTCTTTCAAAAGGGTTTCTGCTTTATTTTTAGCTTCATTTACTACTTGTTCGCCTTTGGTTTTTGCCATACTGATATGCTCTTCTTTGCCTTCTTTGAGCTTTTTGAGAAACTCTAAAAGTTGCTCACGCATTTTTTTGAGCTGATACGTGAGTTTTTTGCGTGTTACTTTGCCTTCGTTGGGGGCAAAAAGAACACCCAAAATAGCCCCTACACTCGCACCTACGAGTAAGCCTACCCAAAAATGGTCTTTTTTTGAATTGTCTTCCATACAACAAATTTTTAGTTTGGCTTGCAATTTACATATTTTAGGAAAGATTTTTGGAAAGAAAAAAAATTTTTTCGCCTTAAAACAAAAAAGTTTCCCAAACAGGAAACTTCTTTGCGTCTTAATAAAACAACATCATCGCTTCCTTGCTTTGTGATGTGCAGGGAAGGAATTATTGTGCAACAAAGTTGCATAATAAAATTTTAATTTGCAACAAAATTGCAAAAATATTTGTAAAATTTTTTCGTTTGTTTTTTGAGGAATGTTTTGTTAGCTTTGCAAGCGTTGTGTATTACTTCAAAATTTGTTGTTTTATGAGAAAAATGTTTTGGATAGTCAGCTTTTTGAGTTTGGTGATTGTGTATCAAATTCAGGCACAGGTAGGTTCTGCGATGGTCAATTTGGAGCAGGGAAAATTGGATAAAGCCAAAGAAGCCATAGATAAAGCCTTGCAGAACGAAAAAGACGCTCAAAAATCTAAAACTTGGTTTGTGAAAGGAGAGGTGTATAGTGCCATTGCCCAAAGCCCTATTCCCAATTTTGCTAATTTAGATAAAAATGCGGCTCGTACTGCTCTGCAAGCCTATCGGAAAGCAATGGAACTTGAACCCAACCAAAAAGGATATTACAAAGATGCTGAAAATGCTATCAAAACCAAGTTGTACGCTTGTGCTATCAATCAGGGAGCAAATTTGTACAATTCCAAAGAAAAAGACTTGGCAAATGCCCTGATAGCTTTTGAAGTAGCTCACGAGGCGAACCCTATGGATACTGTGGCTGTTACGTATGTTTCGGCTCTGGCTTGGGAAACCAAAAACTACGACAAATTTTTAGCCTATGCCGAAAAAATTGAAAAAATGAACTTTCACCCTTCTACCAAGAAAGTTACCAAATTGCAAATGGCATACCTGCACGCTGAAAGAAAAAATACTGCCAAAGCGATTGAAATTTTGGAGGGAGCTATCAAGCAATATCCTAACGATAAGCAAATCTGGGGGCTTGCGGCAGAATTGTACGAACAGCAAATCAAAAATGGAGGACAAAACAATTTGATTGAGTTTTACGAAAGAGCAGTCAAGCAATTTCCCAATGACGTTGATTTCTGGAAACTTTTAGGCTATGCTTATTGGAACAAAGCTGTTGAGGTTGAAAAGGAAATTCGTAAGAAAAAAGAAGCCGAAGGACTTACAGGAGAACTGAAAGACCCCAAAAAACAGCAAAAAGCTCGTGAATACAATACCATTGTGGATAATGAAATCAAAAAGGCTATTCCACCGCTTGAAAAAGCAGACCAGCTTAAACCCAACGACTTTGATATAATGGATTTGCTTCGTGCCTGCTACGAAACACTCGGAATGAAAGATAAAAAAGCAGAAATGGATAAGAAAATCAAAGCCATAGGCAGAGAGTAAGCAATTTGATTTTTACTTTTTACGGCGAAGCCTTCGCTTCAAGCGAAGGCTTCGCCGTATCTAAAACTCCACAATAAACCCAATTGTAGGAAGTACCGTAGGGTCGTTGTTTTCTAAAATCACAGGAATTGCATTAGAGCCGTCTATGCGTATGGGTTGCCCATCGGTAGTAGCAAAGCCCGAGTTATCAGCGGTTCTCTGAAAGGTATATTGTGGGAAAGCGGGGCTGGGAAGTACAAAAGCATTGACTACATCAAGGTACAAATCCAAAGTCCAACGGCGGAAATTGATTTTCTTATCCAAACGGAAATCAAAAGACTGAAACGCTCCTAAGCGTTGTGTGTTATATTGCGAAAGATCTAAAATACCTTCGCCTATACTTAAATAATTTCGGCGTGAGGCTTCCAAATCGAAAGGCGTAAAGGGTGCCCCACCCTGATAGCGATATTTTAAGCCCATTTCCCAACCTTTTCCAAATTTTTTACCCAAAATCCCTGAAAATAAATGTCTTGTATCCCAAGCCGAAACAATGTACTTACCATTGAGGTCGGTGTATTCAGACCAAAAAAGCGTGTAAGAAGCCGTAAAAAACAAATTTTTTACTAGTTTTTGCTGTGCAAAAAGCTCTATTCCGTAGGTTCTGCCTTTGCCCGTAGGGCTTACAGGCTCATTGCCGATTGCTCCAAAATTACCTCCCTGATTTGCCAAAGAAACGCCTTCACGCAAAGAAATAGGATAGTTTTCGTAAGTTTTGTAAAAACCTTCCAATGTAAAACGCAAGCTCGGCTTGGGCATAAATTCAACACCTGCCGTAAAATGATTGTTAGCAATATAAGGCGAATTTCTATTGGCAAAGTTGCCCTGCTCATCTCTAAAACCCAATACCGTGTAAATGGGTATTTTGTAATAACGCCCCACTGAAGCCGAGGCAAACCATTGTTCATTGATTTGATACGAGAGAGCAAGGCGTGGCGAGAGCGTTCTGTAAAACTGCAAACCTGTATCAGTAAAAGTATTCATATCGCTACGCAAACCCGCAGAGATGCCCCAGCGGTCAAGGGTTTTGCTTACCTGACCGAAAAAGCCTAAACGGAAAAAATCAATTGCAGAGCTAGCGAAAATATCAATTTGAGGCTGAATGATATTACCAAAGTCATCACGAATTTCTCTACGAAAACGATTGAAAAAGTTATTGTTAAATTTGACATATTGCAAAACTCCTCCATAACTCCATTTCCAAGTACCATCTTTTTTGTTGAAATCTATACGCAGTTTGTTTTCAATTTCCTGAGAACGTACCCGTAAAGTTCTGCGACTTTCATCACCAAATTGAGCATCTTCAAATCTATCTAAACGATTTTCAAACATATTACGGCTCAAAGCAATATTTACGTAACCTTTGGGAATAAGCCTTCTGAGTGCAAAGCCTGTCGTATAATTCCACTGATTGATAGCAGGATTTGAGCGTAAAACGTACTCTTTGGTAACATCAGACTCGCGAGGCACACCAAAGGAAAACTCATCAATAGCTCCCAATCCAATAGCCGTAAGGGTAGTTTTGCTATCCAGTTGGCTACTTACTTTATACTGAAAATCCCAATAATTGGGGCGAATAGGCAAATCCAGTGCCGCAAACAAAAATTGCAGGTAAGACCTACGCACGGAAGCCAAATAAGTTGTTTTTTTAGACAAAGGACCTTCAAGAGTAGTAGCCAGCTCTGTTCCTGAAAGTCGGATATTACCCGAAAAGCGTTCAGGGTTTCCATTTCTTTGCTTGAATTCAAGCACTGATGAAAGTGCATTATCAAAGCGAGCATGAAAAGCCGAACTGCTAAGCGTTACATCTTCAATAAAAGAAACATTCAAAATGCCCGTAGGACCGCCCGCTGCTCCTTGGGTGGCAAAATGATTGATAATAGGCACTTCAATACCATCTAAATAATACACATTTTCGTTAGGGGCACCACCACGAATGATAATATCGTTACGAAAGCCTCCTACCGAACCTGCTGTTCCGCCTACGCCGGGCAAAGCCTGAATCACACGAGAAATATCAAAGTTTCCGCCTGGGTTGCTACGTATTTCCTCTGTGGTAAGTTTCTGCACCGAAAGAGGTGTTTCCAATGTTGCGGCTGAAGCTGATTTAGAGGTTTTTTCGGTAACCTCTACGGCTTCAATGTTTTGCTCATCTTCCAACTCAAAATTAAGAATCTGAGCATTTCCCGAAGTTACTACAACGTTGTATTTGGTTTGACTTTTGTAGCCCGCTACCGAAGCAGTAATATTGTAGCTTCCTGTGGCTATTTCTAAACGAAAGTTACCATTTTCGTCAGATATTGCACCTATTTCGGTGCTTTCAACCTTGATAACCGCACCTACTAAAAGTTCTTGGGTGTTTCTATCTTTGATAGAACCTAAAATGATACCTTTGGATTGTGAGAAAGCAGAAAAAGAAAAGAAAGTAAGTAGAAAAACATAAAAAAATCGCATAGCCTTAAAAAATTTAGAAAACCAACCTCAAAACTGCCAAAAGGAATATATTGTTTGAAAGTTGTCTAAATTTTTCAGTCGCGGCTTTATGTTGTATGACAAGGTGAAATAACTTTTAAGATATTCATTTTCAATTCAGCTCGGGAAAATAAAAAGCTTTTTGCATCAGGAATAATACCAAAAAAGTTTATCGGAAGGTGTTTTTTCTAATTTACAGGTTTAGCTTACGAAGCCCTCATTTTCAATGAAGGCTTCGCTAATTTTTGAAAAATCCTATCAAGGATATAAACTCTTAAACCTTACCGCATCTGCTATGGGGATATAGTTAATTGGAGTAGTTACGTCTTTGCATCT